>CAZREY010000022.1:0-15234 GCA_964599015.1 uncultured Thiobacillus sp. | reverse complement strand
GGCGTTGGCCGCCCGCCACGCCTTCGCCGTCTATCCCCTGGCCGTCCAGGCCGCCGGGGCCCGGGGCATCGAGACGCCCGCCCGGGACTGGGGCCATGACCTGGACGCCATGCTGGCGGCCATCCGCCCCGATACCCGTCTGGTGTTCATCGCCAATCCCAACAACCCCACCGGCACGCTGGTGGCCCCGGCTGCCCTGAAGGACTTCGTGGAACGGGTGCCGGCCGGGGTTGGCCTCGTCCTGGACGAGGCCTATTTCGAGTATCTGCCCGCCGAGCTGCGGGGCGACAGCCTGGCCTGGCTCGACGCCCATCCCAACCTGATCGTCACCCGCACCTTCTCCAAGGCCTATGGGCTGGCGGGCCTGCGGGTGGGCTATGCCGTCTGCCACGAGGCCGCGGCCGACCTGCTGAACCGGGTGCGCCAACCGTTCAACGTCAACAGCCTGGCCCAGGCGGCGGCGGTGGCGGCCCTGGAGGACGAGGCGTTCCTGGCCCATGGCCTGAAGGTCAACCGGGAGGGCATGGCCCAGCTCACCGCCGGGCTGGACGCGCTGGGCGTGCCCCACATTCCGTCCCACGGCAACTTCCTGGCCTGTCGCGTGGGGGATGCCGCCCGGGTGAACCGGGCCCTGCTCGAACGGGGCGTGATCGTGCGTCCCGTGGCGGGCTATGGCATGCCGGAACACCTGCGGGTGAGCGTGGGCCTGGCGGAGGAGAACACCCGTTTCCTCAAGGTGCTGGCCGAGGTCCTGCGGACCGTTCCGGCCGCGGCATGAGCACCGTGATCAAGCGCCTGGTGGTGATCGGCGTGGGCCTCATCGGCGGTTCCTTCGCCCTGGATCTGAAGCGCCGTGGCCTGGTGGGCGAAGTGGTGGGCGTGGGGCGTTCCCGCGCCAATCTGGACCTGGCCTTGCAACTGGGCCTGGTCGACCGCATTGCCGATGATGCCACCGACGCCGTGGCCGAGGCGGACCTGGTGCTGCTGGCCATCCCCGTGGGTGCCATGACGGATGTGTTCCGGGCCATCGCCCCGGTCCTGAAGCCCGGATGCATCGTCACCGATGCCGGCAGCACCAAGCAGGATGTGATTGCCGCCGCCCGGGCGGGACTGGGGGACAAGGTCGCCCGGTTCGTGCCCGGCCATCCCATCGCCGGGGCGGAAACCAGCGGCGCCGCGGCGGCCCGCGCCGGCCTGTACCGGGACAAGCCCTGCATCCTCACCCCCCTGGCGGAGAACCGGGGCGAGGACGTGGACCGGGTGGAGGCCCTGTGGGCCGCCTGCGGCGCACGGGTGGCGCGCATGGACCCGGCGGAACACGACGGCGTGTTCGCGGCGGTGAGCCATCTGCCCCACCTGGCGGCCTTCGCCCTCATGGAGGAACTGGCCGGCCGCCCCCGGGCGGAGGTCTATTTCCGCTACGCCGGCGCCGGCTTCCGGGATTTCACCCGCATCGCCGGCAGCCACCCGGAGATGTGGCGGGACATCACCCTGGCCAATCGCGCCGCCCTGCTGGCGGAGCTGGATGCCTATATCGCCAAGCTGGGGGAAGTTCGCGCCCTCATCGAGCGGGGCGATGGCACCGGCCTGGAAGAACTTTTCGCGCGGGCCCGCACCGCGCGCCTGAACTGGAACAAGGCAAGAAATGAGTGAATACATCGATCTGCTCCCCGCCAAGGGAGCCCGCGGCAAGGTGCGCCTGCCCGGTTCCAAGAGCATTTCCAACCGGGTCCTGCTGCTGTCCGCCCTGGCCCAAGGCACCACCGAGGTGGAGGCCTTGCTGGAGTCCGACGACACCCACGTCATGCTGGATGCCCTGCACCGTCTGGGCGTGAACTGGCAACGCCACGAGGGCACGGACAACTATCGTGTCGAAGGCGTGGGTGGTCCGTTCCCGGTGAAATACGCCAACCTGTTCCTGGGCAATGCCGGCACTGCCTTCCGCTCCCTCACCGCCGCCTGCGCCTTCGCCCATGGGGACTACACCCTGTCCGGCGTGCCCCGCATGCACGAGCGGCCCATCGGCGACCTGGTGGATGCCCTGCGCCAGGCCGGTTGCCAGATCGACTACACGGAGAACGAGGGCTTTCCGCCCCTCCACATCCTGCCGCCAGAGCCCTCCGGCACCGAGATCGCCGTCAAGGGCAGCGTCTCCAGCCAGTATTTGACGGGCCTGCTGCTGGCCGCGCCCCTGCTGGGCCGGGAAGTGGACGTGCGGGTGGAGGGGGAGCTCATCTCCAAGCCCTACGTGGAGATCACCCTGAACCTGATGCGGCGCTTCGGCGTGGAAGTGGAGCGGGAAGGCTGGGAGCGCTTCACCGTGCCCGCGGCCACCTACAAGAGCCCGGGCCGCATCGAGGTGGAAGGGGATGCTTCCTCCGCCTCCTACTTCCTGGCAGCCGGGGCCATCGGCCACGGCCCCGTGGGGGTGGAAGGCGTGGGCCGCAACAGCATCCAGGGGGACGTGCGCTTCGCCGAGGCCCTGGCCCGCATGGGGGCGGAGATCAGCTTCGGCCCCAATTGGGTGGAATGCCGCCTGGGCTGCGCCGACAAGCTCCACGCCCTGGACCTGGATTGCAACCACATCCCGGACGCGGCCATGACCCTGGCCATCCTGGCCCTGTTCGCCGAGGGCACCACCACCCTGAAGAACATCGCCTCCTGGCGCGTGAAGGAGACGGACCGCATCGCCGCCATGGCCACGGAGCTGCGCAAGCTGGGGGCCACGGTGGAGGAGGGGGCCGACTTCATCCGCATCACGCCGCCCGCCAAACTTACTCCCGACGCCGTCATCGATACCTACGACGACCATCGCATGGCCATGTGCTTCTCCCTGGTGGCCCTGGCCGGGGTGCCGGTGCGCATCAACGATCCCAAGTGCGTGAACAAGACCTTCCCCGGGTATTGGGACGCCTTCAGGAGCATCTGCCAATGAGCACGGTACCCGTCATCGCCATCGACGGCCCTTCCGCCTCCGGCAAGGGTACCGTGGCCGCCCTGGCGGCCCAGTCCCTGGGCTTCCATTACCTGGACAGCGGCGCCATCTACCGCGTCACGGCCCATGCCGCCCACCAGGCAGGGGTGGACCTGGCGGACGAGGCCGCCCTGGCGGCACTGGCCCGGGGCCTGGACCTGCGTTTCCAGGGCAGCGAGGTGTACCTCAACGGCCGGGCTGTGGAGGACGCCATCCGCTCCGAGGAAGCGGGCCGCGCCGCCTCGAAGATCGCCGCCCTGCCGGCCCTGCGCCAGGCCCTGCTGGAGCGGCAGCGGGACTTTCGCCGGGCCCCGGGTCTGGTGACCGACGGCCGGGACATGGGCTCCACCGTGTTCCCGGATGCCACGCTGAAAATCTTCCTCACGGCCACGGCGGAGGAAAGGGCGCAAAGGCGTTATAAGCAGTTGATCGAAAAGGGATTCGCTGCTAATCTCGCGGACCTGTTGCAGGATTTGCGGGAACGGGATGCGCGGGATGCCGCCCGCTCCGCCGCCCCCCTGCGGCAGATGGCGGACGCCAAACTGCTCGACACCACGCATCTCACCATAGATCAGGCCGTGGAGCAGGTGCTGGCCTGGTATCGCGGCGCGATGCCGGGCAAGCCTTCCGCCGCTTGAGCCGAGAGGCCGCCAGCACGCGGCCTCGATTGTTTAACCAACCCCCCGCAGCAATGCGGTTCATCTCAGGTTTTTTTCATGTCCACTGCTACCGCCACTCCCGCCATGGAATCCATGGAATCCTTTGCCGCCCTTTTCGAAGAAAGCATCTCCAAGCAGGAAATGCGTCAGGGCGAGGTCATCACCGCCGAGGTCGTCGGCATCGATGACAACTTCGTCACCGTCAACGCCGGCCTCAAGTCCGAAAGCCTGGTTCCCGTCGAGGAATTCAAGAACGACCGCGGCGAGCTGGAAGTGCAGGTGGGCGATTTCGTCCAGGTCGCCATCGAATCCATCGAGGACGGCTTCGGTTCCACCAAGCTGTCCCGTGACCGGGCCCGCCGCCTGGCCGCCTGGCTGGACCTGGAAGCCGCCATGGAAGAGGGTCGCATCGTCAAGGGCGTGATCAACGGCAAGGTCAAGGGCGGCCTCACCGTCATGTGCAACGGTATCCGCGCCTTCCTGCCCGGTTCCCTGGTGGACGTGCGTCCCATCAAGGACACCTCTCCCTTCGAGGGCAAGGAATCCGATTTCAAGGTCATCAAGCTGGACCGCAAGCGCAACAACGTGGTGGTGTCCCGCAAGGCCGTGCTGGAACAAAGCATGGGCGCCGAGCGCGAGCAGCTGCTGGCCAACCTGAAGGAAGGCGCCACCGTCAAGGGCATCGTCAAGAACATCACCGAGTACGGCGCCTTCGTCGACCTGGGCGGCATCGACGGCCTGCTGCACATCACCGACCTGGCCTGGCGCCGGGTCAAGCATCCCACCGAGGTGGTCAACGTGGGTGACGAGGTCACCGCCATGGTGCTGAAGTTCGACCAGGAGAAGAACCGCGTCTCCCTGGGCCTGAAGCAGCTGGGCGAGGATCCCTGGGTGGGCCTGTCCCGCCGCTACCCCACCGGTACACGCATGTTCGGCAAGGTGGCCAACCTCACCGACTACGGCGCCTTCGTGGAGATCGAGCCGGGCATCGAGGGCCTGGTGCACGTGTCCGAGATGGACTGGACCAACAAGAACGTCAACCCCTCCAAGATGGTCTCCCTGGGCGACGAAGTGGAAGTCATGGTGCTGGAGATCGACGAGGACCGCCGCCGCATCTCCCTGGGCATGAAGCAGTGCAAGGCCAACCCCTGGGACGACTTCGCCATGAACTACAAGAAGGGCGACAAGGTCTCCGGCCAGATCAAGTCCATCACCGACTTCGGCGTGTTCATCGGCCTGCCCGGCGGCATCGACGGCCTGGTGCATCTGTCCGACCTGTCCTGGACCCTGCCCGGCGAGGAAGCCATCCGCAACTACCGCAAGGGCGAGGAAGTGGAAGCCGTGGTGCTGGCCATCGACGTGGAGAAGGAGCGCATCTCCCTGGGCGTCAAGCAGATGGAGAACGATCCCTTCAACGCCTTCGTGGCCACCCATGACAAGGGCACCATCGTTTCCGGCACCGTGAAGTCCATGGACGCCAAGGGCGCCGTGATCCAGCTGGGCGACGAGGTGGAAGGCTACCTGCGTGCCTCCGAGGTGTCCCGCGAGCGGGTGGAGGACATCCGCACCCACCTGAACGAGGGCGACACCGTCGAGGCCGTGATCATCAACGTGGATCGCAAGAACCGCCAGATCAACCTGTCCATCAAGTCCAAGGACGCGGCCGAACAGGCGGACGCCCTGCGCAAACTGGCTTCCGAACAGTCCACCGGCACCACCAACCTGGGTGCCCTGCTCAAGGCCAAGCTCGACAACAAGAGCGCCGAGTGATGGAAGCAGGCGCAATGACCAAGTCGGAGCTCATAGCCCGGCTGGCGGAGCGCCATCCCCATCTGGTGGTGACGGATGCCGAACTGGCGGTGAAGACCATCCTGGACGCCATGATCACAAGTCTGGTGACCGGGGAGCGGATCGAGATCCGCGGGTTCGGCAGTTTCAGCCTGAATTTCAGGCCGCCGCGGGTGGGGCGCAATCCCAAGACCGGCGAGAAGGTCCATGTGGCCGGCAAGTACGTGCCCCATTTCAAGGCGGGCAAGGAACTGCGGGACCGGGTGGACTACGAATGACTGTCTGAGCAGTACCCGAAAAAGGCGCCGCCCCGGCTTTCGAGGCGGCGCCTTTTTCATTCGTGCCGCCCATTCATGACCGTGAAGGAAGTTCGCCGCTACAATTCAGGCCTTCCGGGCAGAAATCCCTCCAGAACCAAAACCCGTGCGCACGCTGCTCCTCGTCCTCAAACTGGTCCTCTTCCTGCTCCTGCTGGGGCTGGCCATGCGGAACAGCGATTTCGTCACCGTGCGTTATTTCCTGGGCCTGGCATGGCAGGCCCCCCTGGTGCTGGTCATCTTCGTGGCCTTCGCCATCGGCCTGGTCATGGGCCTGCTGCTATGCAGCGTCCGGTTGTTGCGCAACCACCGTGAGCTGCGCAATCTGCGCAAGCTGGCCAAGCAGGAGTGATGCGATGGAACTGGAAGCCTGGCACCTCCTGGTGATCCCCCTGTTTTTCGCCCTGGGCTGGGCGGCGGCCCGGGTGGACATCCGCCACGTGATGCATGAATCCCGGGCGGTGCCCCGTTCCTATTTCAAGGGCCTCAACTACCTGCTCAACGAGCAACCGGACAAGGCCATCGAAGCCTTCCTGGAAGTGGCCAGGATGGACCCGGACACCCTGGAACTGCATTTCGCCCTGGGGGCCCTGTTCCGCCGCCGGGGTGAACTGGACCGGGCCATCCGCATCCACCAGAACCTGGTGGACCGGGCCGATCTGGCCCAGGATCACCGCACCAAGGCCCTGTATGAACTGGGCCAGGATTTCTTCAAGGCGGGATTGCTGGACCGGGCCGAGGAGGTGTTCCACCGCCTGGAGACCGGTGCCTTTGCCCTGGATGCCTTGCGCCACATCCTGGATATCCAGATGCTCACCAAGGAGTGGGACCAGGCCATCCAGACCGCGGGACGCCTGGAAAAGATGGGTTGTCCGGCCCTCAATGCCGACGTGGCCCATTTCCATTGCGAGCTGGCCGCCGCCGCTTCCCTCAAGGGGGACCGGGAAGGTGCCCGGCGCCAGCTGGAGGCCGCCCTGGCCCAGAACCGCCGTTCCGCCCGGGCCTGGATCATGCTGGGGGACCTGGAAGCCCAGGCGGGTGAAGATGAGCAGGCCATCGTCCACTGGCGCCGCATCGAGGAGGTCAATCCCGCCTGCCTGACCCTGGTGGCCGAGCGCCTCATGCAGGCCTACGGTCGACTGGGCCGGGGGCAAGAGGGAGTGGAGCTGTTGCGTGCCTATCTGGAGCGGCGTCCCAGCACCGACTTGCTGCACCTGCTGTTCCAGACCGTGGCGGAAGGCCAGGGCTGGCAGGCCGCCCGCCAGCTGGCTGGGGAAGAACTCAAGCGCAACCCCAGCCTGCGGGCCCTGGACGATTTTCTCCAGGCCAGCAACGCGGTGGACCCCGAGGCGGCACGGGTGGAAAACCAGCTGGCCCAGGACCTGGTGCATCGCCAGGTGAGCAAGGATGCCAACTACATATGTGGAAACTGCGGCTTCAAGGCGCGCCAGTTCTTCTGGCAATGCCCCGCCTGCGCCCGCTGGGAAAGCATCGCGCCGGAAAGAGGTGAACATGGCTGAGCGGCCCATCATCGTCGCCCTGGATTACCCGGATGCCGCGCCGGCCCGGGCCTTCGTCGCCCGCGTGCGGCCGGAGTCCTGCCGGCTCAAGGTGGGCAAGGAACTGTTCGTGGCCGCCGGTCCCGCCTTCGTGTCCGAGTTGGTGGAACAGGGCTTTTCGGTCTTTCTGGACCTGAAGTTCCACGACATCCCCAACACCGTGGCCCAGGCCTGCAAGGCCGCCGCCCGGCTGGGGGTGTGGATGATGAACGTGCACGCCTCGGGTGGGCCGCGCATGCTGGCCGCCGCCCGGGAGGCCCTGGAAACGGGAGCCGGCCCCCGCCCCCTGCTCATCGCGGTCACGGTGCTGACCAGCATGGGCGAATCGGAACTCTCCGCCATCGGCGTGGCCGCCACGCCGGAAGAGCAGGTGATGCGCCTGGCCGGGCTCACGCGGGAGGCCGGCCTGGACGGCGTGGTCTGCTCGCCCCGGGAGGCCCCGCATCTGCGCGACGGGATGGGGCCGGACTTCGCCCTGGTGACGCCGGGCATCCGGCCGACGGGGAGCGAGGCCGGTGACCAGACCCGCATCCTCACGCCAAGCCAGGCCCTGTCCGCCGGGGCGGATTATCTGGTCATCGGCCGTCCCATCACCCAGGCCGCGGATCCATTGGCCGCCCTGGAGTCCATCGCCCAGGAAATCGCTGTTTTCAACAAGGGAGTCCATGCATGAAGATCGCCATCGCCGGCACCGGCTACGTCGGCCTGTCCAACGCCATCCTGCTGGCCCAGCACAATGAAGTGGTGGCCCTGGACATCGTCCCCGAGAAGGTGGAGATGCTCAACCGCCGGGAGTCGCCCATCGTCGATGTGGAGATAGAGGATTACCTGAAGCACAAACCCCTGAACTTCCGCGCCACCCTGGACAAGCAGGAGGCCTATGCCGGGGCCGAATATGTGGTCATCGCCACCCCCACGGACTACGACCCGGAGACCAACTACTTCAACACCCGCTCGGTGGAGGCGGTCATCAAGGACGTGATGGCCATCAATCCCGGGGCGGTCATGGTCATCAAGTCCACCGTGCCCGTGGGCTACACCGCCAAGGTGAAGGCGGAGTTCAACTGCGACAACATCCTCTTCTCGCCGGAGTTCCTGCGGGAGGGCAAGGCCCTGTACGACAACCTGCATCCCTCCCGCATCATCGTCGGCGAGCGTTCCGCCCGGGCCGAGATCTTCGCCGGCCTGCTGAAGCAGGGGGCGGTCAAGCAGGACATCCCCGCCCTGTTCACCGACTCCACCGAGGCGGAGGCCATCAAGCTCTTCGCCAACACCTACCTGGCCATGCGGGTGGCCTACTTCAACGAACTGGACACCTACGCCTCCATCCATGGCCTGGATACCCGGCACATCATCGAGGGCGTGTGCCTGGACCCGCGCATCGGCGCCCACTACAACAACCCCTCCTTCGGCTATGGCGGCTACTGCCTGCCCAAGGACACCAAGCAGCTACTGGCCAACTACTCGGAAGTGCCCCAGAACCTGATCCGCGCCATCGTGGACGCCAACACCACGCGCAAGGACTTCGTGGCCGACAGCATCATCAAGCGCCAACCCAAGACGGTGGGGGTGTACCGCCTCATCATGAAGGCGGGCTCCGACAATTTCCGCGCCTCCAGCATCCAGGGCATCATGAAGCGCATCAAGGCCAAGGGCATCCAGGTCATCGTCTACGAACCCGTGCTCAAGGAGGCCGAGTTCTATCACTCACGGGTCATCAACGACCTGGCCCGGTTCAAGCAGGAGTCCGACGTCATCGTCGCCAACCGCATCACCGACGATATCCGGGACGTGGCGGACAAGGTCTACAGCCGGGACCTGTTCGGCCATGACTAATGGGGGAAGTCGGGAGTAGGGAGTGGGCAGTAGAATCCCCACTCCCCACACCCCCCACCCCCCAACCCCCACCCCCCAACCCAAGTTCCACAACCACCACGACTTAAACCGCAAACCCCCCCCCGGGCCCCCCCCGCGCCAGCCCCGGCACACAAAGCTCCCCATGTTCAAGACCATCGAGGACTTCATCGGCAACACCCCCCTGGTGCGCCTCAGGCGCATGCCGGGGCAGACTTCGAACGCCGTGCTGGTGAAGCTGGAGGGCAACAACCCGGCTGGTTCCGTGAAGGACCGGCCCGCCCTGTCCATGATCACCAAGGCCGAGGCCCGGGGCGAGATCAGGCCCGGCGACACCCTCATCGAGGCCACCAGCGGCAACACCGGCATCGCCCTGGCCATGGCCGCCTCCATGAAGGGCTACCGCATGGTCCTCATCATGCCCGAGCACCTGTCCATCGAGCGGCGCCAGACCATGCGGGCCTTCGGCGCCGAGCTGCTGCTCACCCCCAAGGCCGAGGGCATGGAAGGAGCCCGGGACCTGGCGGACAAGCTGGTGGCGGAGGGCAAGGGCGTCATGCTGGACCAGTTCTCCAACCCGGATAACCCCGCCGCCCACTACGAGGCCACGGGACCGGAAATCTGGCGGGATACAGAGGGCAAGGTCACCCACTTCGTCTCCAGCATGGGCACCACGGGGACCATCATGGGCTGCTCGAAATATCTCAAGGAAATGAATCCGGACATCCGGATCGTAGGGGTGCAGCCCCAGGAAGGGGCCCAGATCCCCGGCATCCGCAAGTGGCCGGAGGCCTACCTGCCAAAAATATGCGACTTCTCCCGCATCGACCGCATGATCCACGTGGGCCAGGCCGACGCGGAGGAAACCACCCGCCGCCTGGCCCGGGAAGAGGGCATCTTCGCCGGCATCTCGTCCGGCGGCGCCCTGTGGGCCGCGCTTCAGCTCAGCAGGGAAGTGGAGAACGCCACCATCGTCTCCATCGTTTGCGATCGCGGTGACCGGTATCTTTCCACCGGGGTCTTCCCGGCCTGAGGCAGCCCGCCCGGGGCACATGATCAGGCGCCCCTGGTTCCTTTTGTGCGCCAGCTTGATGCTGGCCATGGGGGTGGTCAGGGCATCCATGGCCGATGAGCACCCTTCGCCTCCAGCCTTGTTGCTCGCCAGTGTCTTCCAGAACCAGGGTGATATTTCACTTTACTGGGTCAGCGAGAAACTGGACGGCGTGCGGGCATATTGGGATGGCAGGACGCTTCGCTTCCGCAGTGGCCAGCGGGTTCAGGCCCCCGCCTGGTTCACCGCCGGGTTTCCGGCTCGGCCCCTGGACGGCGAACTCTGGCTGGGGCGGGGCGGATTCGACCGCCTTTCCGGCATCGTGCGCAAGCAACAGCCTTTGGACGAGGAGTGGCGCCAGGTCCGATACATGGTGTTCGAATTGCCGGATGCGCCCGGCACTTTCAGTGAACGGGTCGAAGGGATGCGGGGAATCGTCCGCTCCGCCGGGCTTGGGTGGTTGCAAGCCGTCGAGCAATTCCGCGTGGCCGACCGGGCCGCGCTGATGCGGCGCATGGATGAAGTGGTGCGGGCCGGGGGCGAAGGCTTGATGCTGCATCTGGCGGACGCACCCTACGGGACCGGCCGGGGCGATGTCCTTCTCAAGGTGAAGCCCTGGCTGGATGCGGAAGCCAAGGTCATCGGCCATGTGCCCGGACAGGGAAAGTACAAGGGCATGCTGGGGGCGTTGCGGGTGGAGTCGTCGGACGGCCGTCGATTCCGGATCGGTACCGGCTTCAAGGACGAAACACGCCGTGATCCGCCGCCGATCGGTGCGCTGGTCACTTACCGCTATCGTGAACTGAACAAGAACGGCCTGCCCCGCTTCGCCAGCTACGTGCGGATTCGCGAGGCGTTTTAGGGAATCATCACTTCCGTCGGTAGAGCAGGAACACGCTCGGACGCTTCTGTATTTCCGGCGCCGGACCGCGCCAATCCGCCACCGACCGGGTGGCGAGATATTCGCTATCCAGGGTCAGGTCGCAGGCGATCGTCAGCAGGGTGTCGCCCCGGCAGGCCGCCAGGATGGCTTCCAGCATGGCGATGTTGCGGTAGGGCGTCTCGATGAAGGCCTGGGCGGCGTCTTCCCTTTCCGCCCGTTTTTCCAGTTCCCGCAATGCCTTGGTCCGCTCCTCAGGTTTGGCGGGCAGGTAGCCGTGGAAGGCGAAGCGCTGGCCCACCAGGCCGGAACCCATGAGGGCCAGGAGGATGGAGGAGGGACCCACCAGGGGTTGGACGCGGATGCCCTGGCGGTGGGCCAGGCGTACCAGGTCGGCGCCCGGGTCCGCCACGGCGGGACAGCCGGCTTCGGAGATGAGGCCCACGTCCCGGCCCCCCAGGAGGGGGGCCAGCAGGGTGTCCAGTTCGTTGGGCCGGGTGTGTTCGTTCAGTTCCAGCAGGGTGAGCTGCTGTAAAGGCATAGCGGTGCCCAACAGCTTGAGGAAAGCGCGGGCGGTCTTGGGGTGTTCGACGATGAAGGTGGTGAGGCCGGCGGCGATGCGGCGGGTCTCCTCGGGCAGCACCCGCTCCAGGGGGGTGTCGCCCAGGGGGGTGGGGATCAGGTAGAGGGTGCCTGCCACGTCAGGACATCCAGGCCTTCATTGGCCAGCATCTCCGTGAGCCTGATGAGCGGCAGCCCCACCAGGGCGTTGGGGTCCTCGGTCTCGTAGCGGGCGATGAGGGCTATCCCCAGGGACTCGCTCTTGGCGCTGCCGCAGCAGTTGTAGGGCTGGTCTTTGCGCAGGTAGGCCTCGATCTGGGCGTCGGAGTAATCGCGCATCACCAGGCGCACGGGTACCACGTCGGTCTGGGCGTGGCCGGTGCGGGCGTTGAGCAGGGTCAGGGCGGTGTGGAATTCCAGGGCCTTGCCGCGCATGGCCTTGAGCTGTTCCACGGCGTTCCCGAAGTTGCCGGGCTTGCCCAGCTGTCTGCCTTCCAGCAGGGCCACCTGGTCGGAGCCGATGATCAAGGCGTCCGGATGCCGTTGTGCCACGGCCCGGGCCTTGAGCACCGAGAGCCGCTTGGCCGTCTCGTCCGGGGATTCGCCGGCCAGGGGGGTTTCGTCCACGTCCGGGGCGGCGGTCTCGAAGGGCACGCCCAGGCGGGCGAGCAACTCGCGTCGGTAGGGGGAGGTGGAGGCGAGGACGAGTTGCATGGGGAGTGGGGAGTGGGGAGTGGGGAGTGGGGCAGACTGCCCACTACCTACTTCCCACTGCCCAAATCATTCCGGCTGGATTTCCACCAGCACCTGGTCCGGGGTGACCGCATCGCCCTTGGCCACGTGCACGCTCACCACCGTGCCGCCCACGGGGGCCTGGATCTCGTTTTCCATCTTCATGGCCTCGATGACCAGCACGCCGTCGCCGGCCTTCACCTTGTCGCCGGCCTTCACCTTCACCTCCACGATGGTGCCGGGCATGGCGGTGGTGACGCAGCCCGCATGGGTGGGGCGGGGCCGGGACTTGGCCGTGCCGGCCTGGGCCTTCTTGCCGCCGGCCCGGGCGCCGCCGGTCCCGGGGGTGACCTGGACCTCGTCCAGGGCTTCCAGCAGGACTTCTTCCGCGACACCGTCCACATGCACGTAGAAGGGGCGCTGGCTTTCGTCGCCGTGGCCCGTGCCCTTGATGCGGATGTGGTAGGTCTCGCCATGCAGCGTGATGTGGAATTCCGAGGGAGCGTACACGGTCGGGCTGGCCAGGGCGGACTGGGTTTCCCTGGGCAGCAGAGGTTCGGGCGTGAGGGTGCCGGCGGCCCGTTCCTGGAGGAAGGTGCGGCCGATGTCCGGGAACATGGCGTAGGTGAGCACGTCCTCGTCGGACTTGGCCAGGCTTTCCGCTTCCGTGCGCAGCTTGTCCAGCTCGTCGGTGAGCAGGTCGGCGGGGCGGCAGGTGATGACTTCCTGGTTCCCCACGGCCATCTTCCGGACTTCCTCGTTCACCGAGCCCGGCGCCTGGCCGTAGCGGCCCAGCAGGTAGTTCTTCACCTCGTTGGTGACGGACTTGTAGCGCCCGCCGGTGAGCACGTTGAGCACGGCCTGGGTGCCCACGATCTGGGAGGTGGGGGTCACCAGGGGCGGATAGCCCAGGTCTTCCCGCACCCGGGGGATTTCCGCCAGCACGTCGTTCATGCGGTCCAGGGCGCCCTGTTCCTTCAACTGGTTGTTCAGATTGGAGATCATGCCCCCGGGCACCTGGGAGATGAGGATGCGGGTGTCCACCAGTTGTCCCGTGGTGTCCATCTCGAACTGCCAGTACTTCTTGCGCACCTCGCGGAAGTAGGCGGCGATCTCCTGGAGCTTTGAGAGGTCCAGGCCGGTATCGAACTCCGTGCCCTGGAAGGCGGCCACCAGGCTTTCCGTGGTGGGGTGGCTGGCGCCTTCGGAGAAGGCGGACAGGCAGCCGTCGAACATGGTGGCGCCGGCTTCCACGCCCTTCATGTGCACCATGCTGGCCAGGCCGGAGGTGGCGTGGCTGTGCAGGTGGATGGGGATGCGGATGGCGGCCTTCAGGGCCTTCACCAGCTCCACCGTGGCATAGGGGGTGAGCAGGCCCGCCATGTCCTTGATGGCCAGGGTGTCGCAGCCCATGGACTCCAGTTCCCGAGCCATGGACACGAAGTAGTCCACGTTGTGCACCGGGCTGGTGGTGTAGCTGATGGCCCCTTCGGCGTGCTTGCCGGCGGCCTTCACCGCCTCGATGGAGACCCGCATGTTGCGCACGTCGTTCATGGCGTCGAAGACGCGGAATACGTCGATGCCGTTGTCGGCGCACTTCTGCACGAAGGCGCGCACCACGTCGTCGGGGTAATGGCGGTAGCCCAGCAGGTTCTGGCCCCGCAGCAGCATCTGGATGCGGGAGTTGGGCAAGGCTCGGCGCAGTTTGCGCAGGCGTTCCCACGGGTCTTCCTTGAGGAAGCGCACGCAGGCGTCGAAGGTGGCGCCACCCCATGCTTCCAGAGACCAGTAGCCCACGGCATCCAGCTTGTGGCAGATGGGCAGCATATCCTCGGTGCGCATGCGGGTGGCGATGAGGGACTGGTGGCCGTCCCGCAGGACCAGTTCGGTGACGTTTATTTTCGGCATGGGTGGTTCCTGTCCTGTTTACAGCCCCATGTGGGCGGCGATGGCGGCGGAAAGGGCCGCGGCGACATGCTCCCGGGGGTGCTTGACGGGGTAGTCCAAAAGCTCCGGGTGGGCTTCGACGAAGCTGGTATTGAAGCGGCCGGAACGGAATTCCGGATTTTTCAGGATCTCGTGGTAGTAGGGGATGGTGGTCTTCACGCCATACACGGCCATGTCGTCCAGGGAGCGCCGGCCCCGCTCGATGACCCCTTCCCAGGACAGGGCCCAGACGTTGAGCTTGGCGCACATGGAGTCGAAATAGGGCGGGATGGTGTAGCCGGAATAGATGGCACCGTCGATGCGCACGCCGGGGCCCCCCGGGGCGTAGTAGCGGGTGATGCGGCCGAAACTGGGCAGGAAGCCGTTCTTGGGGTCTTCCGCGTTGATGCGGAATTCCATGGCGTAGCCCCGGTGGGCGATGTCCTCCTGCTTGTATTGCAGGGGCTGGCCGTCGGCGATGCGGATCTGCTCCTGCACGATGTCGATGCCGGTGATCTGCTCGGTGACGCAGTGCTCCACCTGGAGGCGGGTGTTCATCTCCATGAAGTAGAACTGGTTGTCCTGGTCCAGAAGGAATTCCACCGTGCCCGCGTTGACGTAGCCCACGGCCTTGGCGGCCCGCACCGCCAGCTTGCCGATGTATTCCCGCTGGGCTTCGGTGAGCTGGGGCGAAGGAGCGATCTCTATGAGCTTCTGGTTGCGGCGCTGGATGGAGCAGTCCCGCTCGTACAGATGCACGCAGTTGCCGTGGCTGTCGCCGATGACCTGCACCTCGATGTGCTTGGGATTCACCACGCACTTTTCCACGAACACCTCGGGCTTGCCGAAGGCCTTGGTGGCCTCGGACACCACCCGCTCGTAGTTCTTGACGAGTCCCTCTTCCGAGTCGCAGCGGCGGATGCCGCGGCCGCC
>CAZREY010000021.1:5016-15239 GCA_964599015.1 uncultured Thiobacillus sp. | reverse complement strand
ACGGAGGGTCCCGGTTCGGGCCGGTGCCCGGCGGCCGGCGGACGGTCGCCCCGCCGGGCGCCTGCTTGATGCCGATGAATTGCGCGGGATGCATGCCGCGGGCATGGAGATCGGCTCCCATGGCGTCAGCCACGTCCGACTGACCGGGACGGATGATGACTGCCTGGGACGGGAACTGGCGGATTCAAAATCGACCCTCGAAGACCTCTTGGGTGAGACGGTTGCGAGTTTCGCCTATCCCTACGGCGCTTGGGACGACCGTTGCGCGGAAGCAGTCAAACAAGCCGGCTATGCCGCCGCCTGCACCACGCGCACGGGTTGGGCTCTACGGGACCGCGACCCTTACAGGCTCAGGCGCCTGACCATCTCCAACACGGACACCGCAAGCAGCCTGGCGCGCAAATTGCGTTTTGCCGGCAATGATGTTTCCTGGAAAGCGCTTTTTCATCATTATTTGCACCGCACCCAATCCCGGTTAGGCATCCAGACACCATGACTCCGAAGGTTTCCATCGTCATGCCCTGCTTCAATGCGGCATCCCATCTGGCCAAGAGCGTGGGCAGCATCATGAACCAGACTTGCGCGGACTGGGAGCTGGTCATGGTTGACGACGGCTCCTCGGACGCGACTTGGCAGGTCATGCAGGAGTTGGCCGCCGGGGACTCGCGGATTCGTATCTTCCATCAACCCAACGCAGGTGCCGGTGCCGCCAGAAACCATGCCCTGGGGGAAACCCGGGGAACCTATACGGCCTTCCTGGATGCGGACGACACATGGCATCCGGAATTTCTCGAAACCATGATCGGCGCGCTCGAGTCCGCGCCAGAAGCGGGCATCGCCTACTGTGGCTGGCAGAATCTTGGCCTGCCGGGTGGCCAAGGCGACCCTTTCATCCCCCCCGACTACGAAAACGACGCCAAGATCGAAAGCCTGCTTGGCGGATGCCGATGGCCCATTCACGGCGCCTTGGCGCGCAGCAAGATCATCAAGGAAGCCGGCTGTTTCGATGCATCATTAAGCTCATGCATGGACTACGACCTGTGGCTCCGGATTGGAACCGTACACCACCTGGTTCGAGTTCCGCGCGTGCTCGCCTACTACCATCACCATGGCGGCGAGCAGATCACCCGGAACAAGGCGCGAATCGCCATGAATCACTGGCGCGCGCAGCTGAAATACCTCCGTTCGAATCCATCCGTAGAGAACGACCTGGGCGCGAAACGCATCCGCCAGTTGACCGTCGGCAAACTGTTGCATCGCGGCTATGGCTGCTATTGGAAACATGACCTACCCGCCGCCCGGACGATTTTTCGCGCCGTCATGAAGCAAGGCTATGGCAACCTAGGCGATTGGAAATACATGCTGCCCGCGTGGTTGCCCGAGGCATGGCATCGCTGGCTGATCGGCCTGCGGAGGGGCAGGAACTGACCTCGATGGCCGATTCACAGTATCCGGGCATTTGCCGCGCCTGGCGCGTTCATGCCGGGCAACAACTGGCGTGGCATGCATTCGCGGCATGAACGATGTGTGTCTCCATGAACCCTTCATTCCCGGGTTCGATGACGAATTTCTGGACGGGCGAATATGCTGACATTTGCTTTCTGCACCTATAAACGCGCGGATCGGCTGGAAAAATTGGTTGCCGCCATGCGCGCGCAAAGTTGTCCCATTCCTTTCGAAGTCCTTGCCATCAACAACAACAGTCCGGATGACACCCTGGCGATCCTGGAACGGCTTGCCTTGGAGCCAGGCCCCCCCTTGCGGGTGGTCACCGAACACGAGCAAGGGATTGTGCCCGCACGCAACCGCGCGTTGCAGGAAGCGATGGCCAGCGACATCCTGGTCTTCATCGACGATGACGAAATGCCTTGGCCCGGTTTGCTGGAAGCGGCCTGCGACGCCATCCGCAATGAAGGTGCCCGGAGCGCGGGAGGACGGGTGGTCGTCAATTTCGAGCAACACGGACGCCCTCGCTGGCTCACGGATGATTTGCTTGGTTTTCTCGCCGAAGTCGACCATGGTCCCGAGGCATTCTGGATCAAGGACACGAGCACACCGGTCTGGACAGCCAATGTGGCCTATGACATGCGCCTGTTCCGCGACGATCCCACCCTGCGTTTCGACCAGCGCTACAACCGCCAAGGGGTTACGGCCGGGGGAGGCTCGGATGCCATCATGTTCCGCGCCCTGCTGGATCGCCAGGTACCCATGCGCTACCGGCCCGAGATGGTGGTGGACCACTTTGTTGAGGAATGGCGTCTGCACCGGCGCTACTTTTTGCGACTGCATTACCGGGATGGCCTGCGCAAAGGACGCTTCGAGGTGCCCGCATATGAGCGCTCCATCCAGGGCATTCCGCCTTTCATGGTCCGTCAGGCCATCGAAAAAACCATTCGCGCCCTGGGCTACTGGCTGACGGGGCACCCCAGTGCCGTTCGCCAAGGAATGAATGCAACCCATGTTTTCGGCATGATGACCGGCCTGCGACGCAGGTGGCAGGAAGAACGCAATGTGCGCCCGCAATGAAAAAATCAATCCAGGAGGGGCCGCGTGAATAACCCACAAAAAGTTGTCGTCATCATCGTCACATTCAACGGCGAGCAGTGGATCAACCGCTGCATCGAGAGCCTGTTATCCGGTTCGCTCGTTCCCCATGTCATTGTCATCGACAACGCCTCCTCTGACTCAACCGTGGATTTGCTGCGACATTTCCCGGCCGTTGAAATAATCCGCTCCCCGACCAATCTGGGCTTCGGCCGCGCAAACAACCTCGGGCTGAACAGAGCCATCGAACTAGGCGCGGAATACGTCATGCTGCTCAACCAGGACGCATATGTGGAAAAGGACGCCATCGGCATCCTGGTCGACATATCGTCGAAACTGCCGGATGACATAGGCTTGATAACGCCACTCCACCTCTCTTATGAAGGCGACGAAATTGAACATCAATTCCTCAGGCATTACTTATCCAGACAACAGCTGACATATTTCAGCGATCTGCTCTTCAACAGGGTAAAGGAAACCTATAGCCCGCTTGCTTCCAATGCAGCCGCATGGCTGATGCCAAGGTCAACCATTCTGAAGGTGGGCGGATTCGACCCTCTTTTCTTCATGTACAGCGAGGATGACGACTATCGCGCACGCATTGACTATCACCAGCTCAAAACAGCCTTCGTCCCCGGCGCGCGCATCCGGCATTGGAGTGGACACAGAACCCGCATCGCCTCGACCAATAAACCCAGCATCGCGAAACGGGCCAACCGCATCTATTCAAACTGCGTGCGCGAAATAAAAGACCCGAGAGTCTCTTACAAGCTCGGCTTGTTCAGAGGCTTGACAAGAACCTTTTCAAATGGGTTGGCAGCGCTCTTGCTCAGGCGGGACTTCCACGAAGCCCTTGCCACTTTATTGGGCGCCAGCCGGGCGATTTCTAAAATCCCAAAAATCATTCGCCACAAGAAAGTGACTCGACTACAAGGCGCCTTTCTGTCCGCCGCCACTGCACACCAATGACAGAACCATGCGGCAATCCAACGGGGCACGCCCCCTGTTTTGCCATCATGTCCTGGCAATGTGCCTGTCCGATTTATTGGAGCCCTCCTGATTCATCCCTTTCTCAATAACGGCGAGATTGTGATAAAAATGAATTGCCGTTATATATTTATCAAACTCCCTGGGCTCCCGTTCATAAAACTCTTCCCAATTCACGCCATCCACCAGCCCTTTCAGGAACCCCATCGCCGTATTGGGATCATTTGTATCCTCGCCCCCACCGAATGCCGGCCAGTATGATGTTTGCAGGTCCTCAATGGCGTATAGGCCATTATCAGACAACAATGGGAACAGCACATTGAATGTCGCAAGCACATGCTCGTTGACATGGCTTCCATCATCGACCACCACATCCAGCCTGCCGATTTGCCGCGCCACCCAAGACACAAATTCAGGGTCAGCCTGGCTTCCTCTGAATATCTTGATCCTAGGCTCCTCGAGAGCCGACTTGTCAAATATATCTATCGCGTAGATATTGGCCTTGGGAAAGTATGCCTTCCACATTCTCAGGGACGCCCCGCCTTTTCGGGGATCGCTTTGGCCACCGACACCGATCTCAAGCAGATTGATTTGACGCTGCCGCAGGTGAGACAGATGAGTCTGGTAGTGTCTGGCGTATCGATGCACGCCCCACTTGTCCGTCCCATAAATCATGGCCAACTCCGGAAGATTCTCCTTCCAATACCATTTTTTCAACCTGTCGTAGGCAACACCAGGCATTAGCGCTTTCAGAGCAGCCTTGATCATCCCCCCCCCCTTATGCCAAGCACAAACAATTTCCTGAATAAAAAAAGTCAGAAGTATCCGGACATGGCCTTCCACAGGTTGTCCAGGTTCCCCTTGAAAAAATACGGCTGGGAATTCAACGCCTCCTGCCTCACCTCACCCGCATCATATATCGTCCGCACAGCCGCCATCTTTTCCACGATATCCTCTTCGTTTTCATAGAACAGGAAGTTTCCTGAAAACGGGGTGGAATCATCGTCCGTGAAGACCGTATTCGTCGGCAACATGGCGTGGCGCTTCACCCATTGCCGGCTTGGAGCCGCGACAAGGCTTCCATAATGCTGAAGCTGGGAAACAGGCACGCCAAATGATTCCGGGAACGCAACAAAATTAATTGCCACTTTATTGTAGACAGCCTCTATCCCCTTGAAATCATATTCCCCGCTCAGCTCCAGCGCAGGGATATTCAATCTCTTCAGGGCCCGCTGCTGCAATGCCCGCTCCTCTTCATAATCCGATCTGGCAAAGTCCAGCAAGGCAACAAATTCCCTTTTAGACTCAAAAGCGCATTGCGGCAGCACATCCATTCCTATGTGGAAAAATTTTTCCCTTTTGATGGGTTCGGCGTCGTGAATTCCACTAACACCGAGGAAGGCGTCAAAACTGTCAAGAACAGCCGGTGAAATCTTTTCCATCCAGTGGGGCGAACCCCCGAGGAAAAACACTTGATAGTGCAGCACTGGTTTATTCAAGGCCCTCAGGGGCTTGAATAAATCCAAATCCTTCAGCACCCCGACCGTGCCGGCCACAACGATGACGTCGTAGCTGTCCAGTTGTTTCAGTCTCGATGTGGCGATGAGCGCCTTGACGCGGCTGGCCTGTCCACCATGCGCGCCCCTGACCGCGTTCAGCCAAGTCATGGCCTGCGGGAAAACACGGCTATGCACACCAAGTTTGGCGAGCATTCTTTCCAGCCCCTCGGCCAGGAAACGCGGGCTGCGGTAATGAGCGCTTGTAACGATTGCTACTGAGAGCATTGCCCCTCCCCAATAATCGGCATTCACCCCGAGACGGGCACGCACCTTGGCAGGCGAAAAAACCGTCTTTCCCACTTCCATGGGAGGTCCGCGTCAAGCCCCCCTTATGACCATCGGCTGCGCATAAGACCCCGCAAAGTATACTTCCCGCAACCAATACCAAGATGCGCTCATGAAGATCTCCGTTATCGCGACCGTCAGGAATGAAGCGGACACCATCCGCGGTTTTGTCGACAGTCTGCTGAATCAAACCTATCGGCCCGACGAGATTGTCATCGTGGATGGCGCCAGCACCGACGGGACTCTCGGCATCCTTCAGCAATACCACAGGGAAGGCCGGATAACCTTGGTTTCAGAGCCCTGCAACATCGCCGAGGGGCGCAATCTCGGGATCAGGGCTGCAATCGGCACTCACATAGCGGTGACCGATGCCGGTTGCAAGGTGGATCCCGATTGGCTCGGCGAGATGGTCAACTGTTTTCTCGACAATCCCGAGGTGGAGGTGGTTGCCGGCAATTTCCGCTTCGAAACCCAAAGCCCGTTTGAGGAAGCGGTGGTTTTAGCCACCTTCCAGCCGAATCGGGATAATTCGGAAACCGCCAAGTATTACCCTTCCAGCCGATCCGTGGCTTTCAGCAAGGCGGCCTGGGAGCGGGCCGGGGGTTACCCGGAATGGCTGTATGCCGCCGAGGACACCCTCTTCAATATCCGCCTAAGGCAGATCGGCTGCCGCTTTGTGTTCTGCCGCGACGCCATTGTCCGTTGGCGGCCCCGCGAAACCTGGAAGGCACTGGCCAAGCAGCGGATCAACTTCTCGCGCGGCAATGCCCGGGTGGGAATCGGCACACCGGGCTACATGGTCAATTTGCGCATCCACGGCCTTTTTCTCCTGTTGGCACTAGGCGGTTTCTGGCAACTCTCCCTGCTGGCGGGGGCGCTTGCCGTGGCGGCATGGCACGTGCATCGCCACTTATGGCCCCAAGCACTCAAAACCACCGTTGGACGAGGTCCGTCCATGCGCTTGCGTGTGCTGGCGGTGATGGAGTTCGTCCGCATCGTCAATTTGTACGGTTTTTTGCGCGGACGCTGGGATCGTCTGTCTGATCAAACCTATATCGCCCGTCAAACGGCCTACATGGGCGTGGATTCGGTGGGCGGCCTCAATCTGTCAGATTCGCAGGGCACCTTTCGCTCCAAGCAAATAAAGCTGCCCGCCGACCGGGGCAGGCTACTCATCGCGGGCCTGGCGATGGTCACCGCGGTCGCGGCGTTGATCGCAGTGCTGGCTGGTGGCGAAGCTGCGCGGGAGGTCGCGCCGCTGATAGTCAGCATCGCTGCGCTGGGCGCATTGGGATTGCTCGCCAAGTCGTTGAGCGATTTTTCGCAAACCGGCCCCCGCATCAGGGACGAAATCCTCACCCATTACCGTCGCTATACATTTTTCGCCCTGGCGAGACTCACCCTGTGGGCATTCGCGATCATGCTGTTTACCGGTGGTGCGGGCGTGCTGGTCTACTTCATGATCAGCACTGTTGCGCACACCGCCTGGTCAGATGGGCTGGCCGCCGCCGCCGCGATTCTTGGCATCCTCGGCGCCTTCATTCTGCAATTCATCCGCAAGCTGCGTTTCAACCCCGGCCTGCTCGTGGCTTCCATGCATTACCGCATGAGCCGGCTATACAGACTTTGGCGGTGGATGTCGCAGGCGCGCATTTTCTGGCTGCAGTCGCTGCTGGGCGGGTCGACCGCGCTTCTGTTTTTCATGGCATCAAGACAATTGGCCATGGAAAACCGCATCGACGACCTGATCGCGCTATGGTCGACCATGTTGTTTATCGCCGGAACAATCATCTGGTCCGGCTGGCAGCTGCCGGCATGGCCTCCGCGCAGGCAGGTACCGCGCAACCCCGACACCCCCCCCAATATCCTGATGATCGGCTCTGACACTCTCCGTGCGGACCGTCTCGGAGCGATGGGGTACCACCGAAAACTGTCGCCCCATATAGATGGACTCGCTGCTTCAGGGACCCTGTTTTCCAACTGCTATGTCCCCTGTGCGCGGACCGCGCCGAGCCTGATCTCGCTGCTCACGGGAAGTTGGCCTCACACCCACGGCATCCGCGATAACTTCGTGCCTGACGAAGAAACGCAACTGCGCGTTGCGGCCTTGCCCCAAATCCTGAAGGCCCACGGCTATCAAAGTGCTGCCGTTTCTGACTGGTGCGGTGGCGACATGGGCAAATTTTCATTTGGTTTCGACTACACCGATCTGCCTGAAGACCAGTGGAACCTGAAGTACCTGATTCGCCAGGGCCCCAAAGACTTGCGCCTGTTCGTATCGCTGTTTACCCACAATCGGCTGGGTAGACTCCTGTTGCCGGAAATTTACTATCTGGGCGGCGTTCCGCTGACCCAGCCCCTCGGCAAACGTGCTCGCCGACTTGTGTCTCGGCTCGCACAATGTGACCGGCCGTTTTTCCTCAATGTCTTTTATTCCACCACCCATCCGCCGTTTGCCTCTGAATGGCCGTGGTACACACGCTTCGCCGATCCCGCCTACTCAGGTGAATCCAAGTTCGCCATGGCGCGACTCACCGATCCATTCGAGATCATTCGTCGGCAGGGTGCTCCCAGGGAAGAGTTTGACCTGGACCAGATCATTGACCTGTATGACAGCTGTGTCGCGGAGTTTGATGACGAGGTGGGCAAGATGCTTTCCCACCTCGAGGCATGCGGGCTGTCCGAACACACCATCGTGGTCGTCTATTCCGATCACGGCATGGAATTCTTTGAACATGACAGCTGGGGCCAGGGGAATTCGGCAATCGGAGAATCCAGCCCTCGCATTCCCCTGGTGATTCACGCCCCCGGGTGCCCCCCAAGGGGAAAAATCGACAAAGTGGTGCGATCCATCGATCTTGCCCCTACCCTGCTTGACCTCATCAAGGCCCCGAAGGCCGCCAGCATGGATGGAGTGTCGCTCGCGGCTTGCCTATCAGAGGGCAACGACTGCCCGGATCTCAGCGCCTACAATGAAACCGGCACTTGGATTGCCGATATTCCCGGTTTGCCCGTTTCGCATCTGCGCTATCCGAATCTGCTCGAATTGATGGAAGTACCCAACCGTGCAACCGGTACCCTCGCGATCAAACCGGAGTTCCAGGAAATCATCGTCCTTGCCAAGGACAGAATGGTTAGGCACGGAGACTGGAAACTGGTCTATCAGCCCCTGGAAAATGGTGCGCTGGTGAAGCTATTCGATATCAGGACGGACCCCGCCTGCCGACACGACGTATCGGCGAGCCATGCAGAAATTACTGGCCGGTTGCGGCACCTGCTTCAGACGTGGATGGAGGCTGATCTGCCTTGCGTTCAGGCTCATCAACACAAAACCGGCACCACGGATTCTTAGGGGTGCCGATTCTGGCCGGCTCCACTGGCGGCGGCGCTTTGGCCGCAACGCCCGCCTCCGGCGTCACCGGTTGATTGTCCACCGTTGCGGGCTGTTGCTTCTCTTCCGACCTTGCGGCGTTCCCAGGCGGGGGGGCCACAGGCTCTTCAGTCTGTGCCGCTTTTTTATATGGCTCCGGGAAAGGCTCATTTCCTCCCAGTTCAAGATAACGCTTCTGCAGGATCTTCACATCGGGGGCGCGTCTCAGCGCCTCGGCAATTATCTCCAGCGCATCCTTGGGTTTATTTTGCCCCTTGTAGATGTCAGCCAGTTTGAGATAGACCTCGCTTGCATCCGGTTTGTGCGCGAGCGCACTCTGAAACTCTTTAATAGCTTCAGCACTTCGCCGCATCAGTAATAACGTGCTCCCTTTCTGGAAATAATAATTCCAATAATGGTGGGAGCTTGGTTTCGCATGACTGAGCATATAATCCCACTGCGCCATGGCGGTTCTCAAATATTCTTCCTTTTTCTTGGGATCCGCACTGCGGTAATAACGGCTGAGCGAGTTCAAGCCAACGCAGTAATGGTGAACATGCATGTAATCCGGCCCATATTCCGCCTTCCATCTTGCGGCCTCAGGCCCGCCATTCCACTTTGCAGCGCAGTAGGGAGGCAGGCTGGGCATTTCAGCCGGTGTAGGCCGCCAACTCTCGACCGCATGAACACTGCCAATCCAGCCAGCAGACAGCAAAAACATCCAAAATAGCCCAGTTCGCATTTCACACCACTCCTCAACACGGCATCCAGCAACCACTCACTGGCGCACCGAAAATTGCTGTTGAATACTGTTTTTCATGACCTTTCCTGCCAGGCTTATATGCCGCCATGAAACACCGGAAGCGCAGGAAGCAAAAAAATTACGCCATGGAAACGGCTGCCCATGATCCAGGGAAAAATAGGCTTTATTGAAATGGGCTTTCGCAAGGGAAGTGCTCACCTTGCGGCGTAACGGGGGCCTGGCAGACACCTCGTCCAAGCGCATCAACCTCTCCCGGATGAGTATGATGGTATCCATCAGGCGTTTTTTTGCTTCCACCCGGCTGAAATAACTTTGACCCTCGCAGCGCAGGAGGTGACACGGCTCGACAAGAAAGGAACATTGGCATCGGATGGCAACCCGATAATACCATTCCAAATCCTCGAACCCCTTGCCAATAAACATCCCCACCTTCCCCAGTGCATTTCTCTTAATGGCAAGCCGCTGGAATGAAATTGGCAAATGATCAAGCAACGCGATAAACAAAGTTTCCGAATCCAAGCGGACGACGGCTCCCATGTCAGCGAGATGCATACCCATCTTTTCAAACAGCTGAGACAATGCCTGATCCTGATTGCGGCGAGTGCCGGCCGCACTGCTCCCAAAAGGCTCTATGTTGATAAACAAGCCATCCAGGCCGGGCTCATCCTGAAAAACCGAAGTTTCCATGCGTTTCTATTGTCCTTTCGTTTCTGAA
>CAZREY010000021.1:0-5006 GCA_964599015.1 uncultured Thiobacillus sp. | reverse complement strand
CATACCTGTATTGCGCGCTCCGGAAGGACCTTGTGGCGTGTCATGCCGCAACAGCCGGATACACCCGGATAATGTTTCATTCACATCATCCAAATCGACCGGCGGATGAGACCCATCGTCAACAACCACAATGTCCCATTCATGAAAGCTCTGGGCCTGAATACTGGCTATCGCCTCACGAAGCAAAGCAGGACGATTATGGGTGGCGATGACAACAGTGATTTGCATACCTTACCGAATCAATAAAGATCTCTACTTTTACTGGCAACAATTGGCCAGCTGAATTCCTGATGCACTCGCCGCAACCCCTCTTGGCCAAGATGCTCCGCACGGGCCTTGTCGAAGAAAATTTGCTCAAGCGCGGATCGGATAGCTTCCAGGTTTGCCCCATCAATCCGAATTCCGGTCCTGCCATCGAGTACCGCTGCCCCTGTCCCTCCCGCTTTCCCCGCGATTACAGGCTTTCCACAGGCTGCCGCCTCTATGAACACCATGCCAAACCCCTCGTTATCTCCATTGATCTCGCGATTGGGCATGGCAAATACATCGCAGGCATTGATCCAGCGAGGAAGATCCGCCTCGCTTATCGAGCCAATCAGGTGGGCAGTATTTTTCAGATCAAGTTCCTGGATGATGCCGTTGAGATACTCCGCGTCTTCACCAATTCCGCCAATGACATAACGCACGGGTAGCCCGGAAGCCTTGAGTTGGGCAACCGCGCGCAGCATTTGGTCGAATCCCTTGCGGCGCGAGAGGCGACCGACGGAGAACACGAGCTTTTCGTCCGGGCCGATGTTCAGGCTTTCCCGCAGCCCCGTTGTATCCAGCCCCGGCCGGAATACCGAGGTGTCCACACCGGGGTAGATGACGGTGATGCGCTTGGCGTCGATGCCCATTTCCAGGAGCGTGTCCCGGGTGTGCTCGCTGTTGGCGACCACCCGGTCCGCGTGACGCAGGGCGAAGCGCATGGCCTTGTACTTGCCGCCCCTGCCCCAGGTGGTGAGTTCCTCGCCGTGGGCATAGATCACCACGGGCCGGAAGCTGAGACGGGCCACCAGCCAGGCCACCAGCCCTTCGGGCAGGGCACGGAAGGCATGGATGGCGCTGAAGCGGTGGGTGAGGGCCAGGGCCAGGGACTTGACGAAGAACCTGGCGTACATGCCCAGGGACTCGGGCCGGAGCCAGGGCACCCGCTTAAGGTTGAGCCGGTGCACCGTGTTGGGGTGGGCCGCGTCCACTTCTTCAGCGCCCGGCACATCGGCGGTGACGATGTGGATGCCCTTGCCGCCCAGGCGCTTGTAGACCTCCGCGGCCCAGACGGCGGTGCCGCCCTTGGTGGGCAGGAAGAGTTCCGTCAGGACCAGGAGCCGGGCATCGGCGGTGGTTTCTTGAGTCATCCGCGCATCATGGAAAGAAGGTGCCTCAGGCTGGCGATGCCCGGATTTTCCCACAGGGAGGGCAGGACCGCCTTCAGGGCGGCACCGCGCCGCCCCGCCCTGGACAGGGCATAACCCAGGTTGAGGCGTCCCAGCCCCAGCCGCGCGCGCACGCCGCGACGCACCCTTTCCGGGAAACCCCGGGCCGCCTTGTCCATGTCGGCCAGGGTGCGCACGTTGTCGAACTGGGCCCGCAGGGGGTCCTTGCGGGTGGCGCTGGCGTCGTGGATCACGTAGGCGGCCATGGGCCGGCAGACCACGCCGACGCGCCGGCTGCGGGCGCACAGCCGCACCAGGAAGAACACGTCCTCGCAGACCCGGTAGCCCGTTGGGTAGCCCCCAAGGGCCAGGAAAGTCTCCCGGGGCACGGACAGGGTATGGGTGTCGCCGAAGTGGTCGGCGACGAAGGGCTCCAGTTCGTCGGCGGTCATGATGACCGTGACAGACGGATTTCCCTCTCCCCTGCCCTCTCCCGCTTGCGGGAGAGGGCGAACCAAACCTGCCTTGGCCAGCATGGCCTGGCCCGAGGCATGCACCTCCATGGAGCCGGATATGCGGCTGCCGTCGGGCCGGCGGTAGTCGTAGTCACCGGTGAGAAAGTCGAGGCCATCGTCCTCGGCAATCCATTCCGCGTGCCATTTCAGTCGGTCCGGGTAATACCAGTCGTCCGCATCCAGGAAAGCCAGCCAGTCGCCGGTGGCCGCCCGGGCACCGGCGTTGCGGGCGGCGGACACGCCGGCGTTCTCCTGGCGCAGGTAGCGCACCCCCTCGCCGTATCCCGCTACGATCCGGGCCGTGGAGTCGGCGGATCCGTCGTCAACGACGAGGATCTCGTGGGCGGGCCAGGTCTGGGCCAGCACGGAATCGATGGCCCGGGCAATGAAGGCTTCGGCGTTGTAGGCGGGGATGATGACGGAGAAGCGGGGCGCGCTCATGTCCGGATCCGTCCCGCAGGTTTTTGCAGCAGGGCCAGCACGAGTTGCAGGCCGCTCAGGCGCGACAGCCGTGCAAAGCGAGGCACCCGGGCCATGCGGGCGGCCCAGGCCTCCAGGCGTTGTCCCAGGCCCGTGATGATCCAGCCCTCGGGCCCCTCGCCGGGACGTCCAAGGAACGGCTCGCCCCCCCCGGGGGGCGGCTCGGATGCTTTTCCCGGGCCGGGGGCACTGCCACCCCGGCCGCGGTAATGCCCGGCCAGTTCGGCCGTGCTGGTGAAACGCACCTCCGGGAAATGTTCCAGGGCAAGGGCCAGCAGCGCGTCCAGTTCCGCCAACGCTTCCACCTTGTGCGGTCCAGTGAAATTGAAGCGGTGGGTTTCCAGAAGGCAGGGCCGGCCCTGACGGGTCTTCTCGGCCAGAGCGTCCAGTCCGGCCGCCGCGCGATGGCCCCGGGCAGGCTCGAAATAACGGTCGCGCACCAGGTAGATCACGCCGCCGGCGCCGGCCTGGCCGTTATGCAGGGGGGCCGGATCGCAATGGGGCTGGCCGGCGGCATCGCGGCCGGTGCAGCGATGGCCCGGGGTGACTATGGTGTTCACGCCCTGGGCCGCCCAGGCGGCCTCCACCGGCGCCGTCCAGATGAACGTGGGGGGAACGGCCACGGCCGGCGGGATTCCGAACACGGCGCGGTAGAGGCCCGTCTCCTCCGCCACGGCGGCGGCGATGTCCGCCTCGGGCAAGGGGCGGGACGGCAGCACGCCGGCATCGACCCAGCGGGACTGGAGGGCGCTGGGCAGGGCCTCGGTCTCCCGGCCCGGCCCCGCCAGCACCCAGGCCCTCACCTCGGGGTCCAGGCGCGCGGCGGCCAGGAGCGTATCAGGCCAGTAATGGGCCATGCCATGCAGCTGGGGGGCGAAGACGCCAGCCCGGATGCCGGCCTGAATGGCGGCCAGGATATCGGCGTAGGCGGGGTCGGTGAGGGGGCGGGCATGATAGGCGGACAGGTCCGAAGCGGCGATGGCCTCGCTGTCCGGCAGGGAGAGGGTCAGCCCCAGGGTCATGACCGCCGGCCGGCCGGTGCCGTCGCGATGCCGTCCCAGGCAGGCCGCCAGCCGCTCCAGGGCCTCGGCGTGGGCCGGCGGCCCCGGTCCCCAGTCGTCGCTCTCGATGATGAGCACCGGATGGCGCAGCACCGGTTCCCGCCAGGCCGCCCGGGCCGGGCCGGCGAATAGCAGCAGGATGAACAGCCAGAGCGCGGGCAGGGCCAGCAGCGCCGCCAACCCCCACGCCATCAGAGGTCGTATCCCATTTCCCGGGCCAGGGGGGCGACCCGTTCCAGCACCCGTTCCACCCGTTCCCGGTTGCGGCCGTCCTTCCACTTGTCCAGCTTGATCTCGCCGAACACGTCGTAGGGCTTGGAGAGCACCGCCCGGCAGTGGTCCTCCACCCCGGCGGTAAAGTCCAGGCCGCAGCCCTCGTAGAGGGCGCGGTAGCCGGCCACGGGGTCCCGCACCAGGTCCTCGTAGAAGACCTCCACCCACTGGCCCCCGGGCACGCCGGCCCGGGCATCCAGGATGGCCCGGTTGATGGCCTGGTACTGGAAGGCGGCCACGTCCTCGATGGGGGCGTTCAGGTAATTCCGCCAGCCGTCGGCCAGGAAGAAGCACCACTGGGTGTAGTGGCCGTTGTCCACGGCCACCCGGGCCGGGAACTGCTCCGTCCAGGTGGAATACTTGTCCGGCTTGCCCCAGCCCTCGATGAGGGAATTGAGGTTGTCCCCCGGGCTGCGCTTGACGTAGACGAACACGGCGTCGGGGAACAGGGCTCGCAGATAGGGCACGCACAGGCCGTTCTGGTTGTTCTTGTCCACCCAGCGAGAGCGGCCGGTCCAGGTATAGAAATAGCGGGAGACATGGTCCCGGTCCCGGTCGCTGGCATCGGAGGCATCCAGGGCGTGGGTGTCCCAGTTCTTCTCCGTCAGGGGATGGAGGTCCACCCAGAAGTCATGGGTCTCCCGCTGCAGGGTGCCCAACTGGGGGGATTCGGACAGGGTCTTGTACACCACCGTGGTGCCGGCCCGGGAGCAGCCCAGCACGATCACCGGCCGGTCCGCCGGGGGACGGGCCATGTCCCACCAGGCGGCGCGCATCCTGCGCGCCACGATCTTGCCGTGATGGTGCAAGGTCTTTTCAACCTTGTTGAGAAAATCCGACATCCACCCGCCCATGTTTGCGTTCGGCGGAAGGATACTTGCCCGTCGTTACAATGCCTAGGCCGCAGCATTTGTCTCCATGCCATGAAACTCGCCACCTGGAATGTCAACTCCCTCAAGGTCCGCCTGCCCCAGCTGCTGGACTGGCTGCCCGCCGCCCAGCCGGACGTGGTCTGCCTGCAGGAAACCAAGCTCAGCGACGAGGCCTTTCCCGGGGCGGACATCGAGGCCGCCGGCTGGCAGGTGGCCTTCTCGGGCCAGAAGACCTACAACGGCGTGGCCATCCTGAGCCGCGCGCCCCTCATGGACATCCAGGCCGGCATCCCCGGCTTCGAGGACGAGCAGAAACGGGTGCTGGCCGCCACGGTGGGTGAGGGTGACATGGCCTGCCGGGTGGTGTGCGTCTACATCCCCAACGGCCAG
>CAZREY010000020.1:0-15586 GCA_964599015.1 uncultured Thiobacillus sp. | reverse complement strand
GCCCTTCAGGGTGCTCCCCCGCTTGCGGGGGAGGGAGAAAGTCGTCGCGGGCGTTCATAGAATCACTCCGTACGGCCAGTTCTCTCTAATAACTTGCGCAGGCAGCATGCCCAGCACCTTCAGGGCGAAGGCGGTGTCTGCCTCGGACAGGGCCCGCAGGGCGTGGGCCCGCAGCAGCACCTGGAGGGCCTTGCCGAACATGGGCGGGTCCAGCATCTCGCCCTCGAACCTGATGGCGCCCCCCAGCAGAGCGTCCGCCGCCACGGCGGCCTGGAGGATGCGGATGTTCCGGCTCACCTCGGTGGGGGAGGGGGTGTAGGCCACCTTGCACAGGTGGATGTGGCTGGGGTGGATGACCTGCTTGCCGGTCATGCCCATGGCCGCCTCTTCGCAGGCGTGCTGGAACACCACCCGGGATTCCTCGTCGCCGTGCAGGTCCAGCCAGCGGCGGATGTCGTGGGGCTCCAGGAAGTGCTCCGGCATGGCGGCCTCGCCGATGAGCACCTCCACGCCGCCGATGACGCCTTTGCCGGCGATGCGGGCCTCGAACAGGATCTGGTTCATGAAGAAGCGCAGCTCCTCGGTCCAGTGCTGGGGCGTGATGTGGATGCCCATGGCCTTGGAGAAGTCGTGGATGCCGAACACCACGTGCTTCACCGTGGCGTAGGCCATGATGTCCGGCGCCGCCTTCAGGGACTTGGGGTGCTCGATGATGGGCTGGATGGTGATGTGGCCGCTGTTCAGGCCTGCCAGGCTGGCGGACAGGTCGCGGATCTCCGCTGCGCCGTAGGCCTCGCCGGCCTTGGCCAGCATGACCACGTCGATGTGGTCCGCCAGGTCCCGCACCATATTCATGTCCAACTCGTACTCCTCGGTGCGGAAGGGATTGATGCGCACCGCCACGGTCACGTCGTCCCGGCCCAGCTTCGGCAGTTCCTGGCGCAGCAGGTCCCGGGACAGGGCCTTCTGGCGGCAGCCGTCCTCCAGGTCGAAGAGCAGGGTGTGGGCGTGGGTCTGGCGGGCGTGCTTCTGGAAGCGCTGGGCCGCCGCCGCCAAGTCCTCGTACACGCCCTGGGCCGGGGCGTACTTCACCGGCGGGTAATAGAGCTGGATGCCGGGCCAGAAATCGCCCAGCACCTGATGGGAAGAGGAAGCGCGGGGAACGTTAGCGGGGGAAATGGCGGAGGGAATGCCGGGGGGGCCACCGGGGGAAGCGCTGGTGGGAATACCGGCTGAACCGCCCTCGGCACGGTCATTCCGTGCCAGGGCTGCACTGCGCCCTGTGGCCATGTCGGTCTCCATCCTCTCGACCGGTTGGGTCGTTGTCATCGTGGAGGCCCGGATCGGTGAACATCAGCGTCACCAGGCCCGCTATTTGTTGATCAAATTAGTCGAGCTCTTAGTATTGCGCCACTTAAATATTTCAAGGAATTCAATTGAAATATTCAATACATGGGGCGTGTGCCCCGAAGGGCGGGGTATGGGTCAATGGCGGGGAAAAGGGCTCAAGGTCCGCCGGCCATGCCGGCATGACGGCGCCGGCTGCGCGGGTCAAGCTGCCCCCCGGAAAGTCGCGTCGGGGATAGAATCAGCCACCGCAACCGGCCTCGACACGCTCGGGCGCGGCTCACCCACCCAGGAGACAGCATGAACAAATCAGAACTCATCAGCCACATCGCCGGCAAAACCCATCTGCCGAAGGTCACCATCAGCACCGTGCTGGACGTGGCCATGGAGGCCATCATCAGCGGCCTGGAAAAAGGGGAGAACGTCCAGTTCCTGGGCTTCGGCACCTTCCGGGTCTCCGAACGCAAGGCCCGCACCGGCCGCAACCCCCAGACCGGCAAGGAGATCAAGATCGCCGCCCGCAAGGTGGCCCGCTTCAAGCCCGGCGCCGCCCTTTCCGCCGCGGTGAACAAGAGCATGCCCAAGAAGTAACTCCCCGATCCCGTGGACCGGGGCCCGGTTGCGGGCAGGGCCCCGGCCGCAAGGCGGGGCGTGTCCCTGATTCGCCGGCCGGCTCAGTAGGCGTCGGGACGGAAGGCGGGCTTGAACACAGGCGCGGGCTTGCCGTTGTGCCGGGCCACCGCCGTCTGGAGGGATTGCATCCGCTCCAGGATTTTCGTTTTCAGCCCCAGCAGGGTCACGCATTCCGCCTGGGCAGCGTCCCTGTCGCCGGCGGCCAGCAGTTCCAGGATGCGGGGACCGATGCGGTGTATCTCCCGGTGCATGTCCTCCATGGCCTGGAATTCCTCCAGGCGGCCGTAGTGGTCCCGGCCCCGGCCGTAGTACCACTTGCCCAGGCGGCATTGGTGGTGGTCGTGCAGTTCGATGCGGTCCAGGCCGGGGGTTTCGCCCTCCATGGCCCGCAGTATCTTGCGCACCCAGTCGATATGGTCGTATTGGGCGACGATGAGGGGAAAGTCGGACAGGTCCCAATCCAGCGCCGCCCAGGTGTGCCAGCTGGGATGGGGTGCGTAGGACGCCATCCACTGGGGTAGCTCTTCCGGCGGCATGGGCTTGGCGATGCCGTAGCCCTGGGCCAGGTCGCAGCCGATGCGCAGCAGCAGCACCCCGTGCTCTGGCGTTTCCATGCCTTCCGCGATCACGCTCATGTCGAAGATCCTGGCCAGGCTGATGATGCCTTCCACCAGGCCCAGGTCTTCCCGCTTGTCCAGCATGCTGCGCACGAAGGACTGGTCGATCTTCAGGCCGGTGGCGGGAATCTGCTTGAGATAGGACAGGGAGCTGTAGCCGGTGCCGAAATCGTCCAGGGCGACGCCCGCCCCCAGGAGGCGGCAGGCATGGAGCACGCCCCGGGTGTATTCCATGTCGCGCACCACGCTGGACTCGAGTATCTCCAGTTCCAGCTGGCCGCCGCGGACGCCCGGGCGGCGCACCAGGGCCTGTTCCAGCTTGGCGACGAAATCGGACTGCTGCAGCTGGAGGGCGGACACATTGATGCTGACGCCCAGGTTCAAGCCCATCTCGTTCCATGCGGCCACCTGGTCCAGGGCCGTGTCGATGACCCAGTCGCCCAGCTCCACCATGAGGTGGCTGTCTTCCGCGAAAGGCAGGAAGGTGGCCGGCGGCAACAGGCCCTGTTCCGGATGCTGCCAGCGGATCAGGGCCTCGGCGCCGATGCATTCGCCGCTGCGCAGGTTGACCTTGGGCTGGTAGTGGAGCCGCAGCTCCCCACGCCTGAGGGCCGCGCGCAGGCGTTCCTGCTGCTCGGCGCGGTAGCGGGCGTTTTCCGCCTGGCGCGGGTCGTACATGCGGTAGCAGTTCCGGCCGCACTGCTTGGCGTCCATCATGGCCTGGCTGGCGTGGCGCAGCATGGTTTCCGCGTCGGTGTTGTCCTCCGGGTAGCGGGTGGCGCCCATGCTGGTGGCCACGGTGATCTCCTGGCCATCGATCTGGTAGGGCACGGCCAGTTCCTCCCGCAGCCGCGTCAGGGCGATTTCCATGCCCCTGTGGTCCTTCAGGTTGGTCATGATGACCACGAATTCGTCACCGCCCAGGCGGCCCACGGTGTCGCCTTCCCGCACCGCGTTGTGCAGCCGGTTGGCGATCTCCAGCAGCAGCCGGTCGCCGGCCTGTTCGCCGTATTTTTCGTTGATGGCCTTGAAATGGTCCAGGTCGAAACAGACCACGCCGAAAATGCGCTCCGCCCGGTTGGCCTGGAGGATCTGCCGCGTCAGCTGCTCGATGAGCAGGGTGCGGTTGGGCAGGTTGGTGAGGCTGTCATAGTGGTTGAGCTGCCGTAGCTTCTGCTCGATGCGGCGCAGGTCCGTGATGTCGCCGAACACGCCCACCAGGTTGATGGGTTCACCGCTATCGTCCTTCACCGCGGTGATGCTGAGCTGCTCCAGGAAGGCCTCGCCGTTCTTGCGCCGGTTCCATATCTCGCCCTGCCAGAAGCCCTGGGTCTGGATTTCCGTCCACATGTTCTTGTAGAACTCCGGGCCGTGCACCCCGGAGCGCAGGAAATCACCCGGCCGCCTGCCCTGGACCTCCGCCTGGCTGTAGCCCGTGGTCTGGCTGTAGGCGCGGTTGATGCGGATGATGCGGCCGGCGGGGTCGGTGACGACGATACCTTCCTTGACATTGTCGAAGACGGCCGCCTCGATGCGCAGGGCCTCCTCGTGGGCGTCCAGGTGATCCAGGAGCTGCTCCAGGAGCAGGGCCAGATCGTCCACGTCCAGGGCCTCATGGGGCATTCGTTCAAGGACTTCCGGACAGCTCTGCGCGTGAATGGCCAGATGCTTCAGCCAACGCTGCATGATGCGGGGCAGGTCGGCCCGCACGCTGTTATCGCCCACTGCCGCCTTGGTGTTGTCGTTCATGGCCAAGCTTCAAGTCCGGATGCGCATGGGGGCATGTTAAGGAGGGTTTCGGCCAAGTCAATGCGCTTGGTGGGCCCAGGCGACGCATCCCAGGCGGAAACGGAACGTCCGGGAACGTCCGCGCCGGGCCTACACTGAAACACTGGGAGGACCGATTCCCGATCCATACGAGGGCTTCATCATGAGCGCGGCCGATACCGTGCATGCCTACCACCAGCGTACCAAGCACCGCCTGGACCGCTACGCCGCCGGACCCGATCACCTGGACTGGGACACCCAGCCCGCCGCCTTCCGCCGCTGGCAGGGCACACGCTGGTACAGCCTGCCGCGCCAGGTGCCGGAGATGGACATTCCCTGGTCCGCCCTGGGGGACGAGCGGCCCCCCGCGCCTTTCGACCTGGACAACCTGAGCCGCCTGCTGCGCCTCACGGCCGCCATCACCGCCTGGAAGCAGTACGGTCCCAGCCGCTGGGCCCTGCGCGCCCACCCGTCCTCCGGCAACCTGCACCCCACCGAGACCTGGGTCGTGGCCTACTGGGTGGAGGGCCTGGCGGACGGGCTGTACCACTACCAGAACGAGCGCCACACGGTGGAATGGCGGGCCAGCACCCTCACCGCCGCCGACAGTTCCGGCCTGTGGCTGGGCTTCACGTCCATTCCCTGGCGGGAGGCCTGGAAGTACGGCGAGCGGGCCTTCCGCTACTGCCAGCTGGACATGGGCCACGTGCTGGCCGCCGTGGCCTGCGCCGCCGCCCTGTTCGGCTGGCGGCCCCGCCTGGTGTCCCTGGACCACGCGGCCCTGGCCCACTGCCTGGGCACGGACCGGGCCGAGGACTTCATCGGCGTGGAGGCGGAGGAGCCCGAGGCCCTCGTCGCCCTCCACGCCCCCGGGCCCGGGGCCGTGCCCCTGCCGCCCCTGGACTGGGACGAGTGGAGCGGCGTGCCCAGCCTGCTGGACCCCCGGCCCATGTACCGGTGGCCGGTGCTCGATGAAGTGGCGGCGGCGACACGGGGGTCGTTGCACCCCTCCCCCGCAGGCGGGGGAGGGGCCGGGGGAGAGGGAAAAGCCTTTGCATGTGAAAAGACCGACCCTCTCCCCAAACCCCCTCCGGGCCCCACGGCTGGCGTTGCATCGCCAGCCGGCTACGGCGGCGTGAAGCATGCTTCACGAAACCCCGCCTGCGCCCCGCTTGCGGGAGAGGGCGTTCCCGCCACCCGGGTCATCCTGAACCGCCGCAGCGCCCAGGCCTTCGACGGCCGCTCGGTCATGCCCGGCCCGGTGTTCCGCCGCATCCTCTCCGCCCTGCTGCCGGATGCGTCTCCCCATGTCTCCCCCGTCTGGCGCCTGTGGGACCGGCCGCCCCGGGTGCACCCCATCCTGCTGGTGCACCGGGTGGAGGGTCTGGACCCGGGCCTGTACATCCTGCCCCGTTCCGAGGCGGGTCTGAGGGGCCTGGGAGAGGCCATGGGCCGGGCATTCGAATGGGCCCCCGCCGACGCCGCGCTGCCCCTGTACCGGCTGGTGTCGGCCAATGCTCAGCACACCGCCCGCACCGTGTCCTGCCACCAGGACATCGCCGCCCACGGCGCCTTCACCCTGATGTTCGCGGCGGAGTTCGACGGCCCCCTGGCGGAGAACCCCGCCGCCTACCGCCATCTGCACTGGGAGGCGGGCATGCTGGGCCACTGCGCCACCCTGGAGGCGGAGGCCGCGGGCTGGCGGGGCACGGGCATCGGCTGCTTCTTCGACGACGCCGACCACGAGGTGCTGGGCCTGGCGGACAGCCGTTACCAGGTCATCTACCACTACGCCGTGGGCATGGCCCTGGAGGACACGCGCATCACCACCCTGCCGGCCTACGGGTAGCCCATGGCCGGCGATGTCCATGCCCCCGGCCACGCCTTCCCGGCCACCCAGCTCCTGGTCTTCGCCGTGGTGGCGGCGGCCTTCACCAACATCTACCTCACCCAGCCGGTGCTGCCGGTGCTGTCCCGGGAATTCGGCGTGGACGCGGCCGGGGCCTCCCTCACCGTGTCCGCCACCATCCTGGGCATCGCCCTGTCCAACCTGCCCTTCGGCCGCCTGGGGGACCGCCACCCCCTGCGTCCCCTGCTGCTGGCGGGCGGGGCCCTGGTGGCCCTGGCGGGCCTGGCGTGCGCCCTGACGGAAAGCTTCTCCCTGCTGGTGGCGGCCCGCTTCCTCCAGGGCCTTTTCCTGCCCGCCCTCACCACCTGCGTGGCGGCCTACCTGGCCAACAGCCTGCCGGTGGCGCGGCTGAACGTGGTGATGGGGGCCTTCGTCTCCGCCACGGTGGTGGGGGGCCTGGGCGGGCGCCTGCTGGGGGGCTACCTGCATCCGCCCCTGCACTGGCGCTACGCCTTCGTCAGCGCGGCGCTGCTGCTGGTGGTGGCCGCGCTGGCCGCCGCCCGCTGGCTGCCCCGGGTGGACCAGCGTCCCCATCACCCGGAGGGGGAGGTGGGCTACCGGGCGCTGCTGTCCGGCTGGCCCGTGCTGCGCCTGTACGCGGTGGCCTTCGGCGCCTTCTGGGTGTTCTCCGCCACCTTCAACTTCCTGCCTTTCCACCTGAGCGAACCGCCCGTCTCGGCGTCCACCAACCTCATCACCTCCCTCTACGTGGCCTACCTCATCGGCGCGGTGATGGGACCCCTGTCCGGCCGTCTGGCCAACCGTTTCGGCGCGGGGCGCACCATGGCCCTGGGGGCGGTGGTGCTGGGGGTGTCCCTGGCGGGTTTGCTGGTGCCCAGCCTGCCGGTAGTGGTGCTGGCCCTGCTGGGCAGTTGCGCCGGCTTCTTCACCACCCACGCCGCCGCGGCCGGCGCGCTGAACAGCCGGCTCACCGCCAGCCGGGGCCGGGGCAACGCCCTCTACGTGCTGTTCTACTACATGGGCGGCGCCGTGGGCATCACCGCCAGCGGCTACGCCTGGCGCCACGGCGGCTGGCCGGCGGTGCTGACCCTCAATGGCCTGGTGCTGGCCATCCCCCTGGGCGTGGGCCTGCTGGAAATGCGCCTGCGCCAGGCCTGAGGCCCTGTCCAAATTCCCGGCCGGGACTAGGTTTAAAGCACCGGCGACATGCATGGAGGTACATCATGGCCAAACGCGCTTATCCCCTCGGCAAGGTCTACCGGCTGCTGGAGCCCGGCCCCGTGCTGCTGCTGGCCACCGCCGGCAAGGCCCGGCCCAATGTCATGACCCTGTCCTGGCAGACGCCCATGGAGTTCGAACCGCCCCTGGTGGGCTGCGTGCTCGGCAACATGGACTACAGCTACGGCCTGCTGAAGGCCAGCCGGGAATGCACCCTCAACATCCCCACCGCCGAGCTCGTCGACCAGGTGGTGGAGGTGGGCAACTGCTCCGGGCGGGATATGGACAAGTTCCAGCTATCCGGCCTCACCCCCAAACCCGCCAGGCTGGTGGGGGCGCCCCTGGTCAAGGAGTGCTACGCCAGCCTGGAATGCCGCGTCGCCGACACCCGCATGGTGAACCGCTACGGCCTGTTCATCCTGGAAGTGGTCCACGCCTGGGTGGATACGGCGGTGAAGCAGCCCAGGACCCTGCACCATCTGGGCAATGGCGTGTTCATGGTGGCGGGGGAAGTGGTCAGGACAGCGTCCGCGATGAAGTGAGCCAGGGCGCATCCAGCGTGGAACGCCGCGTTGTCATGCCTGCGTGCACGGCGCCAGGGGGCAAGGGTGTGCCATTCAAGGGACTCGGGCTGAAAGCCGTCTCCGGTCCGCTTTCCTGAAGGATGGCTTCAAGGACCGCGCCGCGCTGGCCGATAAGCCTGGCCAGTGCCCTCCCGCTGAACAATCCACCATGACCGCCGTCCTCGCGCCCCTGTTCTTCATCCTGTTCCTGGCCTCGGCCGCCGTCGCCCTGGTGTTGTGGACCCGCTGGCGCCGCCTGGCCCGGGCCCAGTTCATCCGCGCCTATGAATTTCCGCCCGGCCTGCTGGACCGGCTGGCGGACCGGCGGCCGGGGCTGGCGGACAGGGACCGCTACCTGGTGCTGCGGGCCCTGCGCAAGTTCTTCCTGGCCTACCTGAACGGCGGCCTTCGGCCCGTGTCCATGCCCTGCCAGGTGGTGGACGACCTGTGGCACGAGTTCATCCTCTACACCCGCCACTATGAGGCTTTCTGCAAACAGGCTTTCGGCCGCTTCCTGCACCACACCCCGGCGGTGGTGTTGGGCCCGGACCGGCTCACCAACGCCGGCCTGCGGCGGGTGTGGTGGCACGCCTGCAAGGAGGAGGACATCGACCCCCGCCAGCCCCAGCGCCTGCCCCTGCTGTTCGCCATTGACGCCAAGCTGGGCATCGCCGACGGCTTCCGCTACGTGCTGGACTGCAAGGCCCTGCGCCAGGGGGGCGACGGCGGCGCGTATTGCGGCGGGGATTTTTCCAGTTCCGGTCCGGATGGCGGCACGGAGGGGTTCGGCGACAGTGGCGATGGCGGCGGGGATGGCGGAGGCGGGTGCGGCGGGGACTGAGCGCGCCCTGGCGCTCGCGGCCGCCTCGGCCGGTCACGGGCAGGCCCGGGCCTGGACGCGTTCCAGCCAGCGATCCACCTGTTCCCGCCGGGGCCGCTCGTCGGCGTGGAGGGGAATGTCCGCCTGGGTGTCAGCCTCGTCGAGGCGGATGTCCCGGTACAGCGGCGGCAGCGTGCCGCAGCGCTGCATGCCCATGAGATAGGCCCGGGCGAGGGTGGCATTCAGGGCCTGGTGCTCGAATTCCATGGCGCTCATCCCCACCAGCTTCTTGAAATCTTCCAGGCCCGGCCGGGGCTTGCCGTGCCGGCGCAGCAGGTCCTCCCGCCAGGGGTTGGGCAGGGCGAGATAGCCTTCACCCGTGTGCTCGTGCAGGGCGGCCATGCCTTCCTCCAGCCAACGCGGCGCCAGGGGAAAGTCCCAGAACACCAGGGCATGGGTCAGCTCGTGGTTCAGGGTGCCCGCCGAGCCCGGCGGGGCGCGGAACACCAGCTGCTGGCGCCGCCAGTCGTAGTAGCCCAGGGTGCCCGTGCATTCCGGGCCCTTGTGGGCGCGGATGTGGGCCCTCATCAGATCCGGGTTGGCGTAGTGGTGGATCGTGATCCAGGCCTGGGGCGGGGCGCCGCCGAAGGTGTCGCGGAAATAGCCCAGGAAGCGGGTGGCCTGGTGGCAGATGAACGCCGGGTCCTGCTCGGAGGACACCGCCACGAAGGGGGCGCATACCGCCGACCGGGCCGGCTTGCCGCCGCTCGTCTTGTGGGCCTTGCGCCGGGCCGCCAGGAAGGACTCGTCCGGCGCGGGCGCCTGGCCGGCCTCCAGGGGCGGCACGATGGGCACCCAGTCATAGGCCGCCAGGACGCCGGCCGGGGTGTTGGGGTCTCCCGCCGGGGGCAGGAAAACGGGGGAGGGGCTGATCTGGCAACCGCCCATGATCTTGCCGCTGTAGATGGCCACCAGGCCGTCCCGCTTGCCCCGCGCCAGTTGCAGCCGCAGGGTGCGGCAGTTGCCTTCCACCCCGTCCAGCCAGGTCTTCAGGGCCACCGCCTCGGGAGCCAGTTCCCGCCGGGCCCCCGCCGCGTGCAGCACGGCGTTGTCGATGTCCTTCAGGTTCAGGTCGGCCGGTGGCGAATAGCACAGGGATGCCGCGTAATAGGCCTTGCCTTCCGCCGTGCGCAGGAAGTCGTCCCGGTTGGAGGCGTTCTGTATCTTGAGCCGGGCCTCGGCGCAGCGCTGGGCGTTGAGCAGGCTCCGCACCTCCTCGTGGGTGACGGGCGCCGCCGCGCAGGGCAGGGCCAGGGCGATGCAGGCGGCGGCGAACAGGGCGCGGACGTTCATGATTCACCTCCCGGGGGCTTGCCCTGGACCGGACCGGCTTCGGGCGCCGGGACCGTGGGCACCGGCGGAATCGGTGGCATCGGCGGAGACACGCTGCTGCCGGGCACGGTGCCGGCGCTCGCCTCCACCTCCGGCGCGACCGTCTCTTCGCCGTAGTGGCGCGTGGCCAGGGCCCAGCCGATGACCAGGCAGCCCAGCAGCACGAACAGCAGGCCCGGCGTGGAGCCCTTCAGCCGCCAGTGGGGCCCCTCGAAATTGAACTCCCCCTTCACCCCGCGCACCAGGGTGTTGTGGCCCAGCCAGACCACGTAGGTGCCCGCCGCGATGGCCGCGATGCGCACCAGCCCGTTCACCAGGATGGAGGCCACCCGCACCTCCGACGTGATGGACTCCGCCCAGCAGGCCGGCGCCGCCAGCAGCAACACGGGCGCCAGGAGCAACGCCCACCGTGGCCGCAGCAACGAACTCCGCAAGTTTCCGTTCATCATTCCCTCCCGTCTGGATGCCCCGGGGAGCCGGCCCGCCGGCCGGCCCGCTGTTTCCATTCTGGATGACTTCGCCGCGAGCGCAATCCATGAGGCGGGGCACGGGTGGCGGCTCAGGCCGGTGGTTTTCCCCCGGGGGCCTGGGCCTCGGGCTTGCCCTGGCGCTTCCGGGCCCAGCCGAAACCCAGGGCGGCGAACAGCCCCACGGTGGCCACCACCAGCGCCGTGGTCGACTTCATGATGTCCGTGCCCAGCTTGAGCAGGTTCAGGATGCCCTCGGCGGGTTTGACCTTCACCTCCACCGTATACACCGGGGTAGGCACGGTCACGGCCTCTCCCTCGGGCAAGAGCTTCAGCAGGGTCACGATCAGTTCGTGGGTCCCCTCCCGCAGGCCGGTCACGCTCCAGGTCCATACGGTGGTGTCGCAGGCCACCACCTTCTGCGTCCCGGGGCTGAGGGGCTTGATCCGGAGGGCCGTCTCGTCTGTCTTCAATTCGGCCCGCATGATGTCGGTGATCTCCACCCGGGCCGTGGCCAGTTCTCCCGGCCGCCGGGTGTTCTCGGGCACCAGTTCCAGCCGCATGTTTTCCAGGTCCTTGCAGGGGTTGATCCGCAGCTGCGCAACCACCGTCTGTTCCACGCGGATGGGGCTGGGAACGTGGAAGGCGCTTGCCGCCAGCCTGACGGGCGCGGGCCCCGGGGCCTGCTGTTCGCCGCCGGGTTCGGGCGTGGGCGCCGGCATGGCCCCGTGCCCCGCCGACGACGTCGGCCGGCCATGGGGTGTGGGGCCCGGCCCCGGCATGCCGGTTGTCTGTGACGCGGCCCCCTCGTTTGCCGGTTCGCCTGTGCCGACGCTCACCGGAGCCGTAGCGACCGGAACGGCGCTCGGTTCCCCCTTGCTGGCCGGTACGGGCTCGGGCAGTGGGGCCACGACGACGGCCGGCCCGGGAGTCGGCTCGGGAGTCGGCTCGGGAGTCGGCTCGGGAGTCGCCTGGGGCTTCGGCGCGGGTTCGGGAATGGCCTGGGGCTTCGCCGCCGGGCCGGGCAGCACGGCCCACGGGCAGGCCTTGTCCAGCAGTCCGCTGCCCGCGCAACCAATGCTCCGGTAAAGCTGGTAGCCGGCGGTATAGCCGGTGGGGCTGGCGGGGTTGGAGGGGTCATAGGCCCCGGTTCCGTTGTGGGTGGTGCCGCAGGCCGCTAGCACCATCATCACGGCGCCAAGCAATGGCACATGTGGCCATCTCTTTCGCATGGCAACAGGCATTTTCATGATCCGCTCCCAGGTTGCGGGCCTCTGCCAGCCGTGGCCATCCGCGGCCGGGCCCGTTTTCGCCTTATCGTCAGAGGGAGGAGGGGCCAGGCCCGCTTTCCCTGACTGCCACTTCCAGGCTAGGCCAGGGCGCAGGTGGCGGGGGAGGTTTTTTCCGCGCGGATCATGGGCCGCCCCGCTGGCGCCGCCCCCGCCCATCCCGGAAAATGCACACAACTTCCGCCGGCCGGCGGGCACGACTCTTCACCACCCTACGGAGCGACTCATGAGCGATGCACTCAACTACCTGGTTCAGGTGCGCGGCGACGCGCTGGGCCACTACTTCAAGTTCCTCAAGGACACGGGCAAGCACCTGGACCCCAAGACCCGCAACCTGATCTCCGTGATCACCAAGGTCCACTCCCAGACCGAGGCGGGCCTGAAGCAGTACCTCATGCGGGCCCTGCGGGAAGGCTGCACCCCCATGGAGGTGCTGGACGCCCTGCTCATGGCCTTCCCCGCCCTGGGCCTGGCCAAGATCGTGTGGGCCACGGAAGTCATCCTGGAGATGGGCATTCCCGAGTTCTCCCCGGAACTCATCGCCAGCACACCCCAGTGGCGGGACGTGATGGCCGAGGCGGACATCGCCGACGGCGAGGTGCGGCGGGTGGAGACCGCCACCCGCACCGTCTTCGTGTACCGGGAAGGGGCCAGCTTCAAGGTCTACGACTCCCATTGCCCCCACCAGGTCACCAACATTCCCCACCTGGCCCTGGAGGGCAAGACCCTCACCTGCCCCAAGCACCACTGGAAGTTCGACATCACCACCGGCGCCTGCATCGAGAAGGGCAAGCATCCCCTCAAGGCCTTCGACACCCAGGTGGAAGGTGGCCGGATTCTGGCCTACTGGTAAGGGCGGCGGCGTGGCCGACCGGCGGGGGCGCCCATGAGGGCCCTGGTACAGCGCGTCAGCGAGGCCCGGGTGTCGGTGGACGGCCGGGTCGTCAGCTGCATTGGTCCCGGCCTCCTGGTGCTGGCCGGCTTCGAGGACGCCGACAGCCCGGCCGACCTGGACTGGATGGCCAGGAAGCTGGTCCAGATGCGCATATTCCCGGACGGAGAGGGCGTCATGAATCTCAGCTTGGCCGACGTGGGCAGGGACATCCTGGCCGTCTCCCAGTTCACCCTGTACGCGTCCACGAAGAAAGGCAACCGGCCCTCATGGAGCAGGGCGGCAAGGGGGGAGGTGTCCCAGCCGTTGTTCAACCAGTTCGTGGAGGTATTGGCGAAGGCCCTGGGACGGCCGGTGGCCACCGGGGTGTTCGGGGCGGATATGCAGGTGGGGCTGGTGAATGATGGGCCGGTGACGCTGCTGGTTGATTCGAAGAATCCGGAATAGGTGCCTGGATTCAACGCCATTCAAGGCGTGTGGAAAACAGTCCACGCCCGCAAGCCTCTTGTTTGTCGCCCACGATAAACAGCTGATGGGACAGGTTTCGACCCACTGCCGCCGCGGGTTGTGCCAAGGTGGCGCTTCCCGCCTGAATGCGCAAGCTGCTCGTCGTCATGAATGCCATGCTGAAACGTCACTCTCCCTGGATGCCTTCTACTATTGACTTACAACACAGTTGCTAACGTCGGTTGTGCAGCACAAATAGTTCTATCAAACTCGGTGTCGATATTATTTACATGCGACAAAATACAGCAATTCTTTGCAAGAACTTAATCATTGTTGTTCAAATGGTTACATGAGCACATAAGCGATGGCACGATTCCTGCTAAGTTGACAATGTACTGACCTAAACTCTGTATGGCAAAAGGTGAAAAAATGAAACGAGCTCTCCTACATAACCTACTGAGATTTTCTGCATTTCCGCTTCTCGTAGTTTCGTCACTCTCCCATGCCGCTTACATAACCTATACCGATCGTTCGGTATTCGAAAGCGCACTGGCAAGTTTTTCGGTAGATAGCTTGGGTGGAATTGCCCCATATTTCCATCAGTCCGATGTTCGGCCGGATTTCAATATTTCAACTATCGAAGACTATTACGGATGTATTAATCAATCAGGTTGCGGCGACAACTCTGGTATCGGTTTTGACGACAGTTATATCTGGATGTATGGCGGCGGTTATAACAGCCCGGTTACGTTCACTTTCGATACGGCTACAAATGGGTTTGGCTTTGATTTTGCCAATCCGGTTTGTTGCGATTTTGGGTCAACACCCTCGATCGATGCAATTAACAATCCCGAGACTTCCGGTTTCTTTGGCATTATTTACGATACGGCGATGACGAGTTTCGTTTTGACCTCATCATCTTCCTACATGTTGGTAGATAACATTACCTATGGCTTGGGAAATGGCAATCCTGTACCGGAACCGGCATCTCTGGTATTGCTTGGGCTTGGCCTAGTAGGACTGGGCGCAATGCGTAGAAAGAAAAAGGCTGCCTGAGTTATTAGGGCGAAAATAGAATGGGGGCTGCGGCTCCCGTTTTGCATTCATGGGAACAACTTCGGTGATATGCCGATGGCTGCTGACAGTTGTTAGTTTGCCGTCGAAGCTTTTGATGGTTGACACCTGAAGTACATACGCGCAAGTGCGAAAAACGGGTCCGGGTTCTTGGCAGGCATCGGCGGACAAATGGTTGGCAAGTCTCTGGTTATTCCCCATCAGCGATATCATGCGCACTTTCTCTTCCCCCCGCCGTCCATGAATACCCCGCCCCCCTCCAAGCCCCCCCGCCGCAATGCCCTGCTGGAGCAGTTGCAAACGGAGTTCGCCGTCTTCCGTGACTACAAGCCCCTGGCCATCGGTATCCACAAGCAGTTGATGGAGCGCAAGCCGGACCTGGACAAGAACAAGGTGCGGGTGGCCCTGCACGGCCACACGGCCACCACCCGCTATCTGAAGGCCCTGACCCAGGGGGCGCCGCGCCTGGACCTGGACGGCCAGCCGGCGGGGGAGGTGACGGCGGAGCAGCAGGAGGTGGCGGTGAAGACCCTGCGGGACCGCATCAAGCAGGTGAAGGAGCGGCAGAAGGCGGAAGAGGCCAGGCGCAGAGCCGAGGAGGAGGCCGCCCGGCGCCAGGAGAAGCTCCTGCAACTGGCGGAGAAGTTCGGCAAGCGGTGACGGGGGCCGGCAGCCGGCAGGCCGGGCTGCCCGATTGTCTTCCCGGGTTTCTCAGTCGTCCCGCAAACCCATCAGGGTGCAGAAGCGGTAGCCCTGGTAACGCAGATTGGCCACCTTGACCTTCCAGCCGTCGCCCAGGGTGGGCATGGTGGCCACCATGATCTGGGTGATGCTCTTGTGACGCCGCAGGTAGTGGGGGATCAGTTCCCCCAGGTCGCCCTCGGTGCTGGTGAGCCGATATTCCACGTCCATGCTTTCCAGGGTGATGAGCAGCTTGTGCAGCAGGGCCTCCGGCGCCCGGGGGGCATTGGCCAGGAGGATGTCCACCCGTCCCGAGCCGTTCATGCACTTGGCCTCGGCGGCGCTGAGGAGCTTCGGGGTCAGGGCGTTGCCGTCCAGGGCCAGCAGGCAATGGGTCCTGGCGCGCGTGGTCTGCCCAGGGGCGGGCTTGGGTGTGGCAATGGCGCCGTGGGCGGGTCGATGGCTGGTGGCTACCCTGTTCATTGTTTTTCCGTTATCGATGTGGAGGG
>CAZREY010000019.1:0-15696 GCA_964599015.1 uncultured Thiobacillus sp. | reverse complement strand
TGTTGTCGCGCAGGTAGTCGAAGCCGAACTCGTTGTTGGTGCCGTAGGTGATGTCCGCGCCGTAGGCCTGCTGGCGCTCCTGGTCCGAGAGGCCGTGCACGATGACCCCGACCGTGAGTCCCAGGTATTCGTAGATCTGCCCCATCCACCCGGCGTCGCGCCGGGCCAGATAGTCGTTGACCGTGATCAGGTGCACGCCCTTGCCGTTTAAGGCGTTTAAGACCACGGGCAGGGTGGCCACCAGGGTCTTGCCTTCACCGGTCTTCATCTCGGCGATCTTGCCCTGGTGCAGGGCCATGCCGCCGATGAGCTGCACGTCGAAGTGGCGCATGCCGTGCACCCGCACGGCCGCCTCCCGCACCACGGCGAAGGCCTCGGGCAGAAGCTGGTCCAGGGTTTCGCCTTTTTCCAGCCGCTCCTTGAACTCCCCGGTCTTGGCGCGCAGCTGCTCGTCCGTCAGCTGCTGGGTGGCGGGTTCCAGGGCATTGATCTTGGCGACGGTGCCCCGGTATTGCTTCAGCAGACGGTCATTGCGGCTGCCGAAGACTTTCTTCAGGAGGTTGGAAATCATGAAAAATGAGGGAGTTAGGATGGTTTTCGGGAATCCGCCGGATGTTACCATAGCCCCGTTCAGGCCTTTCTTAACGCCTCCCTTGTCCTTCCGTCCTTCTCCCCTTGTGCGCCTGCATGGCCTGCTCGCCGCGGAGCGCCAGTTCGCCGTGGCCCTGCCCGAGGCGGAACGCATGGCCGGTCTCAACCGCCAGTTCGCCGGGATCGTGCCCGCCGCCGTGGCCCGGGCCTGCGGCGTGGCCGCCATCCAGGGCGAAACCGCCATCGTCTTCTGCGGCAACGGTGCCGCCGCCAGCCGGGTGCGGGCCCAGGCCAAGGGGGTGGCCCGGGCCCTGAGCCGGCCTGACGCGCCGGTGACCGGCGTGCGGGTCAAGGTACGGGCGGACTGGTCCGTGCCGGAACGGCCGGAAAAGCAGGCCATGTCCGCCGCCGGAATCAAGGCTTTCCGCGACCTGGACGCCGCGCTGCCCGAGGGCGATCTCAAGGCCGCCGTCGAGCGGCTGCTTGCCCATCGCCGTCCATGATCCCCAGCTGCAACATCTTCCTGGTGGGCCTCATGGGCGCGGGCAAGACCACCATCGGCAAGCTCCTGGCCAAGCACCGGGAACTGGAATTCATCGATTCCGACCACGAGATCATCGCCCGCTGCGGCGTGTCCATTCCCACCATCTTCGAGATCGAGGGGGAGGAGGGCTTCCGCCGGCGGGAGATGGCGGTCATCGACGATCTGACCCAGCGCCAGGGCATCGTCCTGGCCACGGGCGGCGGCGCCATCCTGCGCCCAGAAAACCGGGAGTGGCTCAAGACCCGGGGCACGGTGGTGTACCTGCGGGGCCAGCCCCAGGAGCTCTACATGCGCACCCGTCACGACAAGAACCGTCCCCTGCTGCAGACCGAGGACCCGCTGCAGAAGCTGAAGGACCTCTACGCCGTGCGTCATCCCCTCTACATGGAGACGGCGGACATCGTCCTGGATACCGGACGCCAGAGCGTCCACTGCCTGGTGCGGCGCCTGGAGAACAGCCTGGACCTGGCGGCGGTGGGCGAGGGTGACCCGTGCGCTACCTCCTCCTCGGCCTGATCGGCCTGCTGTGGGGGGCGGGGACCCCCCTGGCGGCCGACCATGTCGCCGGCCCCGAGAATTACCGGGCCTTGCTTCCCCGCCTCCAGGCCGGTGACCGTCTGCGCCTGGAGGCGGGCGACTACACCCGGGGCCTGCCCCTGCATCACCTGCGGGGCAGGCCGGGGCAGCCCATCGTGGTGGAGGGCCCGGCCCGGGGTGACCGGGCCCGCTTCATCGCCCGGCGGGGCGCCAACACCGTCAGCCTGCTGGACGTGGAGCATGTGGTGATCCGCAACCTGGAGCTGGACGGACGCAACCTGCCCGTGGATGCCGTCAAGGCTGAAGGCCATGGCCGCTTCGCCCACTACGTCACCCTGGAGAACCTGCATATCCACGACCATGCCGCCAGCCAGCAGAACGTGGGCATCTCCACCAAGTGTCCCGCCTTCGGCTGGGTGATCCGCGGCAACCGCATCGAGGGGGTGGGCACGGGCCTTTACCTGGGCAACTCCGATGGCCGAGCCCCCTTCGTGGGGGGGCTCATCGAGGACAACCAGGTGGTGGACACCCTGGGCTACAACCTGCAGATCAAGCACCAGAAGCCCCGCCCTGAAGGCATGCCGGAGCCGGGGGTGCGCCACGATACGGTGATCCGGCGCAACTTCTTCAGCAAGGACGGCAGCCCGCCGGGGCCCCAGCAGCGCCCGAACGTCCTGGTGGGGCATGTGCCCCTGGAGGGCGCGGGCAGCGAAGACCACTACCTGGTTTACGGCAATCTGTTCTGGCACAACTCCGGCGAATCCCTGTTCCAGGGGGAGGGTAACGTGGCCCTCTACAACAATGTGTTCGTCACCCAGGGGCCGGACGCCATCCGCATTCAGCCCCACAACGCCGTGCCGCGGGAGGTGCGCATCCTGCGGAACACCGTGCTGGCGGCCAACAGCGGCATCACCGTGCGGGTGCGGGAAGACAACGCCCATCTCCAGCTGGTGGCGGGTAACGCGGTGTTCGCCGCCCGCCCCATCGAGGGCGGCACCCAGCGGGCGAACCAGGTCGGCGGCTACGACCGGGCCGCCCTCTTTCTCGCCGATCCCTACGGCCCCCTCCAGCAGGCCGACCTGACCCCCCTGGCGGGCCGGCTGGACGGCGGCGACGACGAGGCCCCCCGGCGCCAGGACCTGGAGGACTTGGACGAGGATTTCCTGGGCCGCGCGCGCACCGGCCCGGTGATGGGCGCCTACGGCCGGCCCGGCCCCGGGCCCCTGGGGTCCTGGTTGGCCCGGTTCGAGCGCGGGGCGCCCGGACCATGAAGCGGGTCGGCGGTACCCATCTGTGGTGGGGCGGGCTGCTCTACCTGGCCTTCGTGGTCTACGGCAGCCTGGTGCCCCTGGATTTCCGGGCCATGCCCCTGGACCAGGCCATCGCCCAGTTCAAGGAGGTGCCCTTCCTGAGCCTGGGCATCGGTTCCCGCGCCGACTGGGTGGCCAACCTGCTGCTGTTCATCCCCCTCACGTTCCTCTGGACCGGGGCCCTGGCCCACGGGCGCGGCCTCATGGCCGGTATCCTGGCTTCCCTGCTGGTGCTGACCTCGGCCGTGGCCCTGTGTCTGGGCATCGAGTTCACCCAGCAGTTCTTCCCGCCCCGCACCGTGTCCCAGAACGATATCTTCGCCGAGACGCTGGGGGCGGTGCTGGGCATCGCGGCCTGGTGGGCCGTGGGGGCCCGCTGGATGGCCTGGTACGATGGCTGGCACCAGGCCAAGGCCCCCGCCGAACTGACCGAACGCCTGGCCTGGGCCTACCTCCTTGTGGTGTTTGCCTATGGCGTGCTGCCGCTGGACCTGACCATCAGCGGCGTGGAGATATTCCACAAGTGGCGGGAGGGCAAGCTCAACCTCATTCCCTTCGCCGCCCTGCCGGGCGACCTTGCCTATGCCGTGTATGAATTGGCCAGCGACACCTTGCTGTGGCTGCCTCCGGCCCTGCTCTGGCGACTGCGCGCCGGCCGAAGCGCGGGCAAGGCCTGGAAGATGGCTTTCGGCGCCGTGGTCCTGCTGGAGTTGCTGCAATTGTTCGTCTACTCGCGCGTCAGCGATGTCACCGACCTGTTCACCGGCGCACTGGGTGCCTGGGCGGGGGCATGGCTGGGAGGGCGGCTGATGGGGGGCCATGGCCCACTTTCCGCCAAACCCCCTCAACAGCGCGTACCACCCGGCATGAACTGGCTGCCCCTGGTGCTGGCCCTGGTTTGGATTGGCGTCCTTTGCGTGGTGTTCTGGTATCCCTTCAACTTCCACACCGAGGGGGCCTTCCTGCGGGAGCGCCTGGACTTCCTCGACCGGGTGCCCTTCGAGACCTACTACTACGGCACGGAATTCCGCGCCGTCACCGAGGTGTTCCACAAGCTGCTGTTCTTCGCCCCCCTGGGTGCCCTGCTGGCATGGTTTGTCGCGGGGCTGTCCTGGCGCTGGCGGAGTTACGGGAGCATGGCGGCGTTTCTGGTGCTGGTTGCAACCCCGCTGGGCATTGAGTTGGGGCAGGTGCTCCTGCCGGAGAAGCATCCCGATACCACGGACTGGGTTTTGGAGTGCGTGGGGGGGGGGATGGGCTATGTCCTGTACCGCCTCCTCCATGCCCGCTTGTCCTGGAGATCCCGCGTTGCCATGCCACATCGCGCCAGGAACAGAGCGAGGCGGGCATGAGGGATATCGCCCTGTTGCTCATCCTTCTGGGCTTGGTGTCGCTGGCCTGGTGGCGCCCCTGGCTGGGGGTGGTGGGGCTGGCGGTGATGAGCGCCATGCACCCCCAGGCCTATGGCAGCCCGCACCTGGACCAGGTGCCCATGTTCAAGATCCTCTTCATGGTCACCTGCGCGGCCGCGGCCCTGCAATTCTGGCGCGAGAGGCGCTGGCCGGCCGTGTTCTGGGACTGGCGCTTCGCCGTGGTGGCCCTGCTGGGCCTGGATTTCTACCTGACCGCCCTGTTCGGGCTGCTGCCCTTCACCTCCCGGGACAGGTTGTACGAGCTCATGCTGCTGATCCTGCCCTGGGTGCCCATGCTGCTCCTGATCGACACGCGGGAGAAACTGACCACCCTGATGGTGGCGACGGCGTTCAGCGTCGCCGTCGTGGCGCTCAAGGGTGGATTCTGGGCCGTCATGACCGGTTTTCAGGACCGCGTGTACGGTCCCCCCGGCAGCCAGATTGGCGGCAACAACGAATTCGCGGTGGCGCTGGCCATGGTGATTCCCCTGCTGGTGTTCTGGCTGCGACAGGTCAGGGACCGGCGGGTGCACCTGGCCATAATGGGCCTTGTCGTCCTCTGCTACATCGCCGCCCTCACCTCCTGGTCCCGGGGCGGGCTCGTCACCCTGGCGGCCATGACCACGCTGCTCATCTGGCACAGCCGGCGCAAGTATCTGGCCATTCCCTTCCTGGCCGCAGGCGTCGCCCTGGCCTTCGTGAACCTGCCGGAGAAATGGCACGAACGCATGGGCACCCTGGCCTCCTACCAGGAGGATCGCTCCTTCCAGGGGCGTGTATGGGCCTGGGAAAGGGGCCTGGAGTACGTGCGCGCGGACCCCTTCACCGGCGTGGGGCTGGACGGCTGGAAGGAAGTCAACGTCAAGCTGACGAAGGACATGCCCTCCGCCCTGGACTGGCACAGCGCCTACCTGGAGATCCTTGTGGAGCATGGCGTGCCGGGCTTCATCCTGTGGGCGCTGCTGCTGTTCGGCACCCTGGCGAGCCTCAGCCTGCTGATCCGCCGGGGACGGCGAAGGCATGCCCCCTGGGCCCGGGACGCCGGGGCCATGCTCCGGGCCTCCCTGGCGGCCTACGCGGTGGGGGGCATCACCCTGGGCACGGCCTACTGGGAGTTGTTCTACCTGTTCCTGGCCTTCGCCATCCTGGCCGGCAGGCTGTCCGCCAAGGAAACCCCGGATGGGCCCCGGGGGCAGCCCCCCTGAACCCGGGGTTGTCGGTTTTTTTTACGCTTGCCCTGTCATAAGGTGGGTGGGTGTTGTCAAGCTCATGATTTATAAGAATTAAGCCCTCGTGGTACGAAAATTGCGTTTAATAAGCAAATTGCCGTGCCCGAACGGTCAGTTCATATTTTTCGAGGTATTGCCATGGCTCAACCATCCATGCTCCGCGCCGCGCTCCAGGCGGCTTCCTTCGGCCTGCTGCTGGCCGCCGCCGCCACGCCGGCCCAGGCCGGCTACAAGCTGCTCATCAAGGGGCCCGTCTGCTCCGGGCCCAACTATTGCGTGACCCCGGAACTGGGCGGCAGCGGCCCTGTCTCCATCAGCCTGCCTGCCTATGACGATCCGAACACCACGGCCAGTCCGGACATGCCCGCCCTGACCTTCACGGGCAACATCACCCTGCAGCAGACGGTCTCCGAGATGTGCAAGCCGGGAACCAATGGCCAGCCGGAGTGGCTGAAGGCGGGGTCCAACGTGAAAGGCGTGCTGGGAAGTTTGACCGCCACGGACCCGGCCACGGCGGCCAATTACACCCTGGTGTTTTCCTTCAACCCCACCAACAACCCCAATACCGCCTGCGGCACTGGCACCCTGGGCCAGGAAACCAAGCTCTATGCACGGGGCTACACCATCACGAAATCCGGCCGCCCTGCGACGGTCGTCGTCTCCACCGGACAGCACTACGTCTACAACGTGGCGGCCATTCCGGAACCCGAGACCCTGCTGCTGTTCCTGACGGGATTGAGCGCCATGGGCGTGCTGGCCTGGCGCAAGCGCCGCTGAGATTCGCGGGCCGGGCCAGACCCGGCTGACGCGACGTGAACGGGCCGATGGGCCCGTTTTTTTGTGCCTGCTGACGACGGCCTCTGAGCGTCAGCAGGCCTGCCGCGTGGCGGATCCGGCTTGAGGGCCATGCCAGGCGGTGTTTTCCGGCCAGGGGCTTGGGCATGTTGCGGTGACGATTAAGCACGCGCTGAACAAATCCGTTCGGTCTGAGCCTGTCGAAGCGCAACCCGTTTCACATCAAGGGCTTCGACAGGGCTCTCCCGTGCCCTTCGGCTACGCTCGGGAGAGCCTCCGTCGAAGGGCTCAGCCCGAACGGCGGTGAATGTTTCAGCGCTTTCCTAAAGAATTGGGCGCCCGCCTCATCCTGTGTACGCAGCCTGCTGTTCCTGTCCTGTGCCTGGACCTCTTCATGCTCAATCCTGCCGGGGGCAGAGGGCCTGGCGGAAGGGGGTGCGATGAGGGGCCTGACGGGTGGGCATGTGCACATAAAAAAACGGCGGCCCTGGGGCCGCCGTCCGGCTGAGGGGGGGAACTACCCTCAGTCCGCCTTGCGCCGGCGCATCACGCCCAGGCCGGCCAGGCCCAGGCCCAGCATGGCCAGGGTGGCGGGCTCGGGCACGCCATTGGTGGGATCGGTGTCGGTGAAGCTGCCTTCCTTCAGGAACACGGCGGAGTCGAGTGCGCTGTCGCCGGCGTCGGCGATGGCCAGCTTGATGTGGTGGGTCTCGCCGGCCTCCAGGCCCAGAATGCTGGCGACGAACACATCGGTGAAGCCGTCGTACTGGATGTTGAAGAAGGGGCCGCCGTCATCGGCGTCGTTGTTGTTGAAATAGGTGCAGTTGCTGGGGTTTTGGCCGAAGGTGGGGCCGCCGCAGTTGACGTTGTTGATGGACACCGGCGTGGAGGTGCCGGGGATCAGCGCGATGTTGACGCCGTCGATGAAGAAGCCGAACACGTCGTTGTAGCTGGTGTTGACGTACTCGTTGTACTCCTCGGAGGCGAACACGTAGGAGAAGAACAGGTCACCGGTGTTGGTGGTGAAATCGAACTCCAGGATGTTCTTGTCATTGATGGTGTAACCGGGGATCAGGCCGGCCAGATCGGTATCGCTGCCGGTGCCAGGGGCGGCGGACGCGCCATCGTCGTTGTTGGGGCCGGGGGCCAGGTTGGCGTTGCCGCTGGTGAGGATCACGCCGCTGTCGATGCCGATGCCGGAGGCGGCGCCGCCGCTGAAGGTGCCCTGCTGGGTGGAGGCGCCCACCAGGGTGGCATTGCTGATGGTGACGCCGCTGCCGGCCAGGATGCCGGCCAGGGCATTGGCGTCGGTGCTGGTGGTGACGGTCAGGGCCATGGCGCTGGAACTGAACAGGGGCATGGCCAGCAGAGCCAGGGCCAGCTTGGTGTAGGGAACGTGTGACATCGTGTTTCTCCTGTGCGGAAGTATTCAAACTTGGATCGACTGCGGCCGAGGCACTGGGCCATCTGGCACCTGACACTCAATTAGCAGAACCCATGCCATGTTTTTATCTGTTTGATTTGTATAGAAAAATAGAGTGGCGTGGCGGCGGCATGTAAAAAACCCTGACATGTCCGTCCTGTATCCCGGCGTCTTGGCATGGTGGCATGGCCGCCGGGCGGGAAAGGTGTGAAGGCCGGATGCCGGGGGCTATCATGCTGGGCGGTTCAACCTTGCCGGCCTGCCTTGAATCCCTTTCCGCTTCCCCTAGCTGTTGCCTGCACGGCCTTGTGGGCCTGGTTTGCCCTGGGTCCCCTTGCGCCCGCGGACGTTGGGCTTGAGCAGGCGTTCCGGGCGTTGCCCGAGGCGCCCTGGGGTACAGGCATCGTATCCGGGCTGGCCCTGGGGGCACCCCTGGGGTTTCTTTGGCTGGGGGTGCTCTGGCCCCGCCCTGGCCTGGTGCGCCTGGGCGCGGCCGCGGGCGTGGTGCTGGGCCTGGTGCTGCTGGCCTTGGCGTTGCAGCTTGGACAGGTTTTCTATCTGCCCCGATATCCGGTGCCGTGGGGGCTTGGGGGGCTGATCGCCGGGGTTGTCCTGGGCGTAGTGCTGTGGTGGGGCGCAGGGCCTGCCCTGCTGGAGCGCCTGGCACGTCCGCGCGGGCCCTGGTGGCCGGTGCTGGCGTCGGCGGCGGCACTGACGGCGGTGTTGCCCCTGGACCTGGGGGCGATGCCGACGGAATTCAGGTTTGCCGATACCTGGCCCGGGGATGTGCCGCAAAGGGTGTACGGGCTGATCAAGGCCGCGATGCCGTGGCTGCCCCTGGGGTTCCTGATCGCCCTGTCGGGGCGGGCCGAGATGGTGCCCCGCCTGGGCATGGCCCTGCCCGTCGCCTTGCTGCTGATGGGCTGGCCCTTTCTGGGGGGCATGCCCTGGCAGGAAATTCTGGAGTTGATCTTCGCCCTGCCCGGTCTGTGGCTGGGGGCATGGCTGGGCATCGGCACCCTGGCGGGCGTGGGCTTGCGCGCAGGCGGCGCGTACAAGGCCCCGGCGCCGGTTCCGCCCGCCGTGACGCCGATGGCGGATCCTGGCGGCCTGGCGGCAGGCGCGAGCCGGGCGGAGACCGCGCCGACACCGATGCCGGAAGGCTCGCGGGATCGTCCCTACCGGCGGTCCCACACCCATGGGCGGTCGGACCGGAAGGCAGAACGCCAGCCTGATACCGGTTTGTCCGTTGTGGCCTGGCGCGGGGTCGGAGCGCTGCTGCTGGTGCTGGCATTGTTCGCGCTGCTGGATTTTTCCCGCTGGCCGTTGGCCATCGGGCTGGGGCTGGTGGTCTATGGGGGGGTGTTATGGCGCTGGCCGGCCGCTTGGCTGGTGACGGTACCCGCCGCCCTGGCCCTGCTGGACCTGGCCCCCTGGACGGGGCGGTTCTTCCTGGATGAGTTCGACCTGCTCATGCTGGTCACCGCAGGCGTGCTGTTCCTGGGGGGAGCCCGTGCCAGGCCGCGGCCCCTGCCAGCCGGCGCGGGCTTGTGGATGGCCCTGTTCGCCATTTCCGCGCTGGCCAGCCTGCTGCTGGGGCTCTGGCCCCCGGCCCCGGTGGATGCCAATGCCTTCTCCAGCTACTGGAGCCCCTACAACAGTTTGCGGATCGCCAAGGGCATGGTCTGGGGCGGATTCATCTTCCTTTGGGTGCGGGGGAGCGGGCTGGAGCCGGACGTCGTTGGGCGGCGCATGGCCCTGGGCATGGGCATCGGCCTGCTGGGCGTGGGCCTGGTGGGGCTGTGGGAGCACTGGCTGTTCGCCGGCCGCGACAACGCGACTTATCGCATCTTCAGCACCTTCTCCAGCATGCATACGGGCGGCGGGCACATCGAGGCCTATCTGGCCGCGGCGGTGGCGTTCCTGGGACTGGGCATGGGCCGCTGGCGGGACCTGGCGATCACCGGGCCCCTGTGGCTGCTGACGGCGGTGACGATGCTCTACACCGTGGCCCGGGGCGGCCTCCTGGCCCTGGCCGTGGTGCTGGTGATACTGGTCGTGGCTGGCGTGCGGCTGGCCCGCCCGGAGGGAATCCGTCGCGCCGCGGGCCCGGCGGCTCTGATGCTGACGGTGGCACTGGTATTGGCCGTGGGCGCGGGTGGCGGCCACTGGCAACAGCGCCTGGCCCAGTCCGGCCAGGACTGGCAGATCAGGATGGACCACTGGGCATTGGCCCTCGGCCTGAGGGATGACGGCGCGATGACGGGGCTTTTCGGCATGGGATTGGGCAGTTTTCCCCGTGCCTACCTGCAGGCCGGTCCCGTGGACAAGCAGTCCGGCACCTATGCCTTTGCCGGTGAAAGGGGCAATACCTACCTGCGGCTGGGGGGGGGAGATACGCTTTATTTCGCCCAGCGCGTGGCCGTGACGGGTGGGCAGGAATACCGCCTGGAGTTCGACGCGCGCGCCGAGGGCGCGGCGACGAAGATCGAGACCCCCTTGTGCGAGAAGCAGATGCTGAATTCCCTGAGATGCGTCTGGCTGGGCTTCGACGTGCCCGGCGACGGGCGCTGGCATCGCCTGTCGCGCGGTTTTTCCAGCGCGGAAGTGGGCTCGGAGCCTCCGTGGAGGCGCCCGCCGGTGGAACTGTTCCTGTACATGCCCGTGAAAGGCGGGGTGATGGCGGTGGACAATTTCCGCCTCACCGGTCCGGATGGCCGGGACCTGATGTGCAACGGGGATTTCGGGCGGGGAGGCGATTGCTGGTTCTTCAAGACCCACAGCCATTTGCCCTGGCATATCAAGAACCTGTGGGTGCATGTCCTGTTCGAGCAGGGCTGGGTGGGGCTGTTGTTGTTCGGCGGCTTGACCGCGCTGGCCCTTTACCGGCTGGCCAGGGCCGGCTGGCGTGGCCACCGCGTGGCCTGGGCATGGCTGGCCTCCCTGGCCGGGCTGTTGACCGTGGGCATGTTCGACAGCCTGCTGGACGCCCCCAGGCTGGCCACCCTGCTGGTGGCCTTGACACTGCTGGGGGTGGGTTTCGAGTGGGAACGAAGCGCGCGTGCCTCCCGGACGGGGCATTCCCGCACGCGCGGCCGACAACGAGCGCGGGAAGCTTCGGATTCAGCGGCTTGATGCGGACGGGCCCCAGCGCAACGGGCCTGTTCCATCCCCCCCCGGCCGCATGGTTGCGTACACCAGCCATGCCAGTCCCAGCAGCGGCCACAAGGCGCCCAGGTGTTTGGCCAGTCCCACCACGTTGAGGAAACTGGCGCGCGGCAGAAAATCATCCGCCAGGGCCAGGCGGGCCAGGATGAGCAGCGCCATCCCCGCCAGGGCCATGCCGGTCCGGTGGCGGGAGACGGTGGGCAACAGCAGCAGCCACAGGGCCAGGATGAAGGCCGCCAGGGTTTCCAGGGACAGCACCCCCCCCGCCACGGAGAGTTTCAGCAGGATGGTCGCCACCAGCAGCTTGGTGAAGAAGGCGGCGAAGAAGAACAGGGCCAGTCCGCCCACATACCGCCCGGGGCGCAGCAGACAGCCCGTGAACGCGCCCACCGCCGCCATCTCCAGGAACAGGGACAGCAGCCAGGGGATGTTGATGCCGGCCAGGCTTTCCGGGGGCAGGTCCAGGGGCCGCAGATGCAAGGGCAGCCAGCCGATGCCCGAGATGGGGACCAGGGCAAACTGGGCGACCGTCCATAAGGCCAGCAACACCAGTCCCATGCCGGCCATGGGGCTGGAGCGGAACCAGCGATGCCGCCAGCGGCCCATGGCCCGGAAGGCCCGCAGCCAGCGGCTGTGGTGGATGGCCAGCAGGGCGCCCAGGAGGGCGCCCAGGCTGTTCACCAGCAGGTCCAGGTTGGAGGCGATCCGGCTGGCGAGGGTCTGCTGCAGGGCCTCGCACATAAAGCTGAACAGCACGCCCGCCATCACGCCCATGATCACGCCCCGCAGGCGATGGCCCGGCAGGGAGAACCACAGGGCGAAGGCATAACCCAGCGGGGCATAGGTCAGCAGGTTGGTGGCCAGGTCGGTGCGGGTGATGTAGCGCGGCCAGGGAGCGGTGAGGAACTGGATGGGCGAACCTTCAATGGCCGTCCAGCCATGGTAGGGATACAGGCTGCCCAGCAGGATGAAGGCGCCATAGACCGAGAGGAAGCCCAGCAGCGTTGAATGGGCGTTCCGCTGGGTGGACGATGGGGGGACGGGGCGTTGCATCGTCATAGGCTACCCGCGGGACGGTGCCGGGGAAAAGCCCCCGGCGGGCAGGCTTGGTGGTCTAGGGTTTGGCCAGGGTGGCGGTGACCAGGCGTTGCTGCATTTGCGCGCTGGCCTCCTGGGCCCGGTCGATCTGTTCGCTGGTCATGGCCAGGGTCAGTTTGTCGCGCAGGATCAGGGCGTCGGCGTGGCCCCTGGCCGCCGCCAGGTTGAACCACACATAGGCCGTTTCCTTGTCGGGTGGCGAGGCCAGGCCGTCCCGGTGCAGGAGGCCCAGCTGGTATTGGGCTTCCAGATGGCCCTGTTGGGCCGCGAGAGTGAACTGTTCCTGGGCCAGGTCGTAGTTCTGCACCGTGCCGCGTCCGCTGAAGTGGGCCTGGCCCAGGAGGAATTGGGCCTCGGCATGGCCTTTCATGGCGGCGGCTTTGATCCAGCCCAGGGCCTGGGCATGGTCTTCCCGCAGCCAATGGGCCCGGCCCAGGCGATACTGGGCCTCGGTGTCGCCGCGCAGGGCGGCGGCCTGGGCCACAGCCAGGGCCTGGGTGTCCTGGGTGTCGGCGGGAAGCGGGGAATCCGCCTCCGGCGTGGCGCTCAGGATGAACACGGCGGCCACCCCCGCGACCACCAGGACGAACAATCCCACGCCCGCGATGACCTGAAAACCGGGCTGGGCGGAAGCCACCTTGAAATGGTGCTTGCAGGCCCGGCAGCGATAGATGACATGGTGCCCGCTGGAGGTGAACTTGTGGGAAGGGCGCACGTCCGCGCTGCCGCAGTGGCTGCAATGGATATCCTTGTGGAACGGCGCGAGGACGGCGGCGAGGATGTTTTTCATGCCACGGATTCCGATCGGACAGGGTCAGGCAAGAGGGGCGGCGGCGTGCCGGGGCCGGCTGGTGAGGGACCCCGCCAGCATACCAGCCACGGCAGCCAGGAAGCCCGCGAACTGGGGCGGGATGGGGCCTTCGCCTTCCGGCGCCAGGAATTCCAGGGGAATCCAGGTCAAGAGGCCCAGGGCGATGGCCCAGTAGGCGCCCCGCGTGGTGGCCCGCTTCCAGTACAGGCCCGCCACCAGGGGCACGAAGGCCAGCACCAGGGTCACCTTGTAGGCGTTGGCCACCATCTCGTGGATGCCGGTCTCCTGGTCCAGGGCCCACAGGGCGTAGAGGGTCACCAGCACGGAGAAGCAGGCCACCACCCAGCGGGTCATCACCAGCAGTTTCTTCTCCGACATGTGTTTGCGACGGGTGACGAAGCCCTTGAGCACGTTTTCCGAAATGGTGACGGAGGGGGCCAGCAGGGTGCCGGAGGCGGTGGACATGATCACCGCCAGCAGGGCGCCGTAGAAGATCACCTGGGCGAACAGGGGCAGGTGGCCGGAGACCAGCAGGGGCAGGATCTTCTGGGCATCCTCCTCCAGGAAGTGCCGGGCCATGGCCGGATCGATCATCAGGGCGGAGTAGGTGAGGAACAGGGGCACGGCGGCGAACAGGAAATAGGCGATGCCGCCCCCCACGGTGCCCCACACGGCCACGTTCTCGTTCCTGGAGGAGTTGGCCCGCTGGAACACATCCTGCTGGGGGATGGAGCCGAAGCCCATGGTGAGCAGGCCGGAGATGAAGGCCACCATGGCCACGGCGTTGAGTTCCGGCCAGAACTCGAACTTGTTGTTCTCCACCGCGTGCTGCACCACCGGCGCCACGCCCCCGGTCATGCCGCTCACCAGCCAGGCGATGTAGAACAGGCCCAGGACGATGACGATCATCTGGAAGAAGGTGGTGAGGGCCACGGACCACATGCCGCCGTAGAGGGTGTACATGAGCACCACGGCGGCGCCGATCATGATGCCCTGGGCCTGGGTGATCTGGCCGTCGGAGAGCACGTTGAACACCAGGCCCAGGGCGGTGATCTGGGCGGACACCCAGCCCAGGTAGGACAGGGCGATGGCCACGCCGGTGATCACCTCCACCTTGCGGTCATACCGCTCCCGGTAGAAGTCGGCGATGGTGAGCAGGTTCATGCGGTACAGCTTGCGGGCGAAGAACAGGCCGAACAGGATCAGGCACAGGGAGGCGCCGAAGGGGTCGGAGATGAGGCCGCCCAGGTCTTCCTCCATGAAGGTGGCGGGAATGCCCAGCACCGTCTCCGCGCCGAACCAGGTGGCGAACACCATGGCCATGACGATGTAGAGGGGCAGGCTGCGACCGGCGGCGATGTAGTCCCGGGCGTTGTGCACCTTGGTGGCGGCGTAGACGCCGATGCCGATGGAGATGACCAGGTAGAGCAAGACGAAGCCGAGCAGCATGGTGGCGAATCCTTCGTGGTCCAGTGCCTTGAACAGGGCCGCATTTCCCCCACCCTGCCCTCCCCCGCTTGCGGGAGAGGGTTCCAAAGCCATGGGGCCGGTATGGCTACCCCCTCCCCCGCTTGCGGGGGAGGGTTGGGGAGAGGGTCAGCGCAACTTGATTTCCGTCCAGATGCGGTTCAGGACCCGGCGGCTTTTCCGGTCCAGGTCCCGCATCATCTGCAGGCGTTTTTGCGCCGTTGCATCGGGAAATACGGCGCGATTATCCGCAATTTCAGGGTGGATGTAGCGCAAGGCGTCGCGATTGGGGTTGCCGGAACCGATGAGGTTGGTCAGTTCCGCCGAATTCTCCCCTTCCAGCATGAAGTCCATGAACCTGTGGGCCAGTTCGGGATGGCGCCCGGTCTTGTGCAGCACCATGGAATCCAGGGCCAGCACGGCGCCTTCCTTCGGCGATGAATAAGCGATGGCGAAGGGCCGGCCCGCCGCCTGGGCGTCGGCATTGGCCTGGAACATGTCGTTGGAATAGCCGTGGGCCACCCAGATGTTGCCCACGGTGAGTTCCTTGATGTAGCTGGAGGCGTTGAACGCCGCCCAGTAGGGCTTGGCCCGCAGGATCAGGTCCCGGGCCTGCTTCCACTTGGCCTCGTCCGTGTCGTTGATGTCATAACCCAGGTAGAGCATGGCGGCGGCCATGAGCTCCCGCTGGGAATCCAGCACCGTCACCCGGCCCTTCAGCTTTTTCAGGTATTTCGGCTCGAAGATCAGGGCCCAGGTGTCCGTGGGCAGGCCCAGTTCCCGGATGCGGGCCGTGTTGTAGCCGATGAGGGTCACCGTGTAGGCGTAGGGCACGGAGTAGCGGTTGCCCGGGTCGAAGAAGCGGTCCAGGAACCCGGGCTTGATGTTGTTCAGGTGGGGCAGCTTGCTCTTGTCGATGGGCCGCAGTTGCTTGGAACGGATCAGGGCCTCCACCGCGTTGCCCGTGGGCACGATGAGGTCGTAGCCGCTGGCCCCCGCCGCCAGCTTGGCCAGCATCTCCTCGTTGTCGGAGTAATAGTCCTGCACCACCCGGCAAGCGCAGCGGGCCTCGAAGCGGGCCACGGTGGCGTCGGAGATGTAGTTGTTCCAGTTGTAGAGGTAGAGGGTGTCGGCTGCGTGCAGGGCGTGCGTCGCCAGGAAAGCGATGAAGAACCAAATCCCAAGCAAGATGGATTGGCGGCGGTTTTGCCCCCTCTCCCGCGGGCGGGAGAGGGTTGGGGAGAGGGTCGTTTTTCGGGTTTTGGACAGGCCAGTGTCCCTCTCCCCCGGCCCCTCCCCCGCTTGCGGGGG
>CAZREY010000018.1:12138-16009 GCA_964599015.1 uncultured Thiobacillus sp. | reverse complement strand
GCCCGGCCGGTCATGCTGGCGGTGGGGGAGAAGGCGGCCCAGGCCTTGCAGCCGGGCAGCAGGGTGGCCCTGCGGGACGCGGAGGGCTTCATGCCCGCCGTGCTGCATGTCAGCGAGGTGTGGCCGGCGGACCCGGAGGCCGAGGCGGAGCGGGCCGCCGCGTCCGGCCATCCCCTGGCGGAGCCTTGCGGCCGGGCCGGGCAGTTCTATGTGGCAGGCCAGGTGGAGGGCGTGGCCATGCCACCCCGGCATGACTTCCTGACCCTGCGGCTCACGCCCGCGGAAACCCGGGCCCAGTTCGCCAAGCGGGGCTGGCGCCGGGTGCTGGGGGTGATGCCCAGCCAGCCCATGCACCGCATGCAATACGAATTCTTCCTGCGCTCCGCGGTGCAGCGGGAGGCCAACCTGCTGATCCAGGTGGCCGGCGGCACGGACCCGGTCCACGATGGCGCCCACTTCAGCCGCATCCGCGCCTGCCAGGCCCTGCAGCCCCGCTTCCCTGCTCCCACCACCCTGCTCACCATCAGTCCTCTCATGGATCTGCCGGAGGGGGAGCGGGAGCTCTTGCACAAGGCCCTCATCGCCCGCAACCATGGCTGCACCCATCTGGTGGTGGGGGGCGAGTGGGTGAGTGTCGGCGAACAGCGCCGGGGTGCCGACGTGGCCGGGCCCGGGACCGCCATCCAGGCCATGGCCCGGGAGCATCTGGGTGTGGAACTGGTGCCCTTCCCCCGCCTGGTCTACGTGGAAGACCGGGATGAATTCCTGACCGAGGACGAGGTGCCGGAGGGCAGCCGGGTGTTGCGCATGAACGGCGCGGAACTCCACCGCCGCATGATGCAGGGCTCACGGGTGCCGGAGTGGTATTCCTATCCTGAGGTGCTGGCGGAACTGGCCAAGGCCTATCCGCCCCGCAGCCGGCAAGGTTTCACCGTGTTCTGCACCGGCCTGTCCGGCGCCGGCAAGTCCACCATCGCCCGGGCCCTCACCGTGAAGCTCATGGAGATGGGGGGGCGGCGGGTGACCCTGCTGGACGGCGACGTGGTGCGCCGCAACCTGTCCAGCGAACTGGGTTTCTCCAAGGAGCACCGGGACATCAACATCCGACGCATCGGCTATGTGGCCAGCGAGATCACCAAGCACGGCGGCATCGCCATCTGTGCCCCCATCGCGCCCTATCGCCAGACCCGGCGGGCGGTGCGGGATATGATCGAACCCTGGGGCGGCTTCATCGAGGTCCATGTGTCCACCTCCATCGAGGTGTGCGAAAGCCGGGACCGCAAGGGCCTGTATGCCAAGGCCCGGGCCGGATTGATCCCCGAGTTCACCGGGGTATCCGATCCCTACGAGACGCCGGAGCACGCGGAACTGGTCATCGACACGGCCCAGTACAGCGTCGAGGAAGCCGTGGCCCGCATCGTGCTGAAGCTGGAGCACGAAGGCTATCTGCGCTGAGCGCCCGCCGGAGCGGGCGTGTTCGGGTCAGCCGCCTGGGGCGGCCGGCTTGGGTGGTTTCTTGTGAAACTTGCGTTGCGGCTTCCTGGGCTGTTGTGCGCCCCCGCCGCCCCCGCCGCCCCCGCTGGGGCCGCCGCCGTGGGACTTGCTGTTGTGCTTCTTGGCCTGAGGGGCCGTCCCCTGTGGCTTCTGCCCGCCGCCGCCGGGCCGGCCTTCCTGGGCCAGCGCGATCTCCAACTCGATGAGTTCATCCCATTGGGCCTCGGTCTTCTGGTTGTCCGGAATGGACTGAAGCTCCCTCAGGCGCTGGTGGGGGGAGGTGGTGGGGGGGGAGACGGTCTGTTGCTCGTTCATGGTGACGTATATGGTGACGGATTCATGGGGCGGCGGTGGCGTTTCGGTCTTCCCGGCCCTTCAGGCGCTGGATGCGCACCACCTCGTGGAGGCCCCGCAGGGCACGCATGAGGCGGGCCAAGTGTAGGCGGTTTTGCACGCTCACGGTGAAATAGAGGTTGGTGTAGGCGCCGGCCTCGTCTTCCATGTGCACGTTGTCGATGTCCGAGCCCTCGTTGGCGATGGCCGCCGCCACCTTGGCCAGCACGCCCCGCTGGTTGGCCACCACCACCTTGATGCCCACCTCGAACAGCTTGTCCAGCTCCGCGGCCCAGGCCACGTCCACCCACTTGTCCGGGTCATCCCGGTAGTTGCGCACCTGGGTGCAGTCGTGGGTGTGGATGATGAGCCCCTTCTCTTTCTTGATCTGGCCGATGATGGGGTCGCCGGGGATGGGCCGGCAGCACTTGCCCAGCTTCACCGCCACGCCTTCGGCGCCGTGGACCAGCATGGGGCCGGCGGATTTTGACGGCGTGGCCGGGTCGTTGTCCCGCAACAGCAACTGGCGGGCCACCACGAAGGCCAGCTTCTTGCCCAGGCCGATCTCCTCCAGGGTCTCGTCCCGGCCCCGGCCGGTTTCCTTCTGGTAGCGTTCCCAGGCACCTTCCCCCAGGCTCTTGCAGTCGCTGCCCAGGGCCTTGAGGGCCTGTTCCAGCAGCCGCTGCCCCAGGCCGATGGATTCGCTCTGGTGCACGTGCTTCAAGGCGTTGCGGATGTTGGCCCGGGCCTTGCCGGTGAAGGCGAAGTGGGCCCAGGCGGGGTTCGGGCGTGCGGATTCGGAGGTGAGAATCTCCACCCGGTCGCCGTTGCGCAGGGGGGTGGACAGGGGCATGAACTCGCCGTTGATCTTCACCCCCACGCAGTGGTTGCCCACGTCCGTGTGCACCGAGTAGGCGAAGTCCACCGCCGTGGCGCCCCGGGGCAGGGAGATGATGGCGCCCTTGGGGGTGAACACGTAGACCTCGTCCGGGAACAGGTCCACCTTGATGTGCTCCAGGAATTCCACCGAGTCCCGGCTGTCCGCCTGGAGGTCCAGCAGGCCCTGGAGCCACTGGTGGGTGCGGCGCTGCACCTCTGAGATGGAGGCGTCGCCGGTCTTGTATATCCAGTGGGAGGCCACGCCGTTCTCGGCGATGCGGTGCATCTCCTCGGTGCGGATCTGCACCTCCAGGGGGGCGCCGAAGGGACCGAACAGGGTGGTGTGCAGGGACTGGTAGCCGTTGGGCTTGGGGATGGCGATGTAGTCCTTGAACTTGCCCGGGATGGGCTTGAACAGGGCGTGCAGCACCCCCAGGGCCAGGTAGCACTGGGGCACGTCCTCGACGATGACCCGGAAGCCGTAGATGTCGAACACCTCGGAGAAGGCCAGGTGCTTCTCGTGCATCTTGCGGTAGATGCTGTGCAGGTGCTTCTCCCGCCCCCACACTGTGGCCTGGATCTTGGCCTCCCGCAGCTTCTGCTCGATGCTGGAACGGATCTTGTCCACCACCTCCACCCGGTTACCCCGGGCCGCCTTCACCGCCTTCTCGATGACCTTGTAGCGGTTGGGGTGCAGGTGCTGGAAGGAGATGTCCTCCAGCTCCTGGTAGAGCTGGTTGAGGCCCAGGCGGTTGGCGATGGGGGCGTAGATTTCCAGGGTTTCCTGGGAGATGCGCTGGATCTTCTCCGGCGCCATGGCATCCAGGGTGCGCATGTTGTGCAGCCGGTCCGCCAGCTTGATGAGGATGACCCGCACGTCCCGGGCCATGGCCAGCAGCATCTTGCGGAAGTTCTCGGCCTGGGCCTGGGCCTTGGTCTCGAACTGGATCTTATCCAGCTTGGTGACGCCGTCCACCAGGTTGGCCACCGGTTTGCCGAATTCCTGGGCGATCTCCTCGGAGCTGACCCCCGTGTCCTCCACCACGTCGTGGAGCAGGGCGGCGATGAGGGTCTGCACGTCCAGGTGCCAGCTGGCCAGAATCTCGGACACGGCCAGGGGGTGGGTCACATAGGGGGCGCCGCCCTTGCGGTACTGGCCCGTGTG
>CAZREY010000018.1:0-12128 GCA_964599015.1 uncultured Thiobacillus sp. | reverse complement strand
GTCCTGCGCTTTATCCAATTCGATGCCGCCGGGCTCGTACTGCTTTGCCTGGCGGGCGGAGAAGAAGTAGGCGCGCCGGAAGGACTCCAGGTCCTCCTTCTCCAGGTAGGAGACCGCCTCGGGCAGGGGCGGCAGGGAGGCCAGGATGGTATCCGAACTCGGCGCCGCCATGATCCCGCCCGGTGTGGGTCTCAGTAGGAGGCTTTCTTCAGGATGTCCACGCCCACCAGGCCCTCGGCGATTTCCCGCAGGGCGAGGACGGCGGGTTTGTCCTTGTTGGCTTCCACCTTGGGCGTGGAGCCCGTGGAGATCTGGCGGGCGCGGTAGGCGGCGGCCAGGGTCATCTCGAAGCGGTTGGGGATGTTGCGGATACAGTCATCAATGGTGACGCGAGCCATGGAAACCTCAGCGGGGTTGTGGGAAGAGATGCCCTATTTTACGCAAGCTTGTGCTACAAACCACGCCCTTCGTATCCGTATCGCCGGGAGATCGCCATGCCTTCATTCGACATCGTGTCCGAGGTGGACAAGACCGAACTGCGCAACGCCGTGGAACAGGCCAACAAGGAAATCGCCAACCGCTTCGATTTCAAGGGCTCCGATGCCCGTATCGAGCAGGCGGACTACGTGCTCACGGCCTATGCCGACACGGACTTCCAGCTGGACCAGGTCCTGGATGTGCTCAACGGCAAGCTGGCCAAGCGGGGCGTGGACGTGCGCTGCCTGGACGTGGCCGACAAGGCCGAGAAGGTCTCCGGCAACAAGGTGAAGCGCCAGGTGACGGTGAAGAACGGCATCGAAACCGAACTGGCCAAGAAGATCGTCAAGCAGATCAAGGACTCCAAGCTCAAGGTCACCGCCAGCATCCAGGGGGAAAGCGTGCGGGTCTCCGGCGCCAAGCGGGATGTGCTGCAGGAGTGCATCGCCCTGCTGCGCAAGGCTGTCACCGAGGTGCCGCTGCAGTTCCAGAACTTCCGGGATTGATTTGTCCGCCCGCCTCGGGGAGGGCTGGTGGTAATTCCCCTGTTGCCGACGAAATCCGTCGGAATTACATTGCGGGGAAATTTCCGCAGAGAGGGAGTGAACACATGCACAAGACCCATGTTGGCAAGACCTTTTCCGCCCTGGCCCTGGGCCTGTTCCTGACCCAGGGCGTGGCCCCCGCCCATGCCTTCCTGGGCATCTCCCTCGGCGGCGACAAGGACGAGAAGAACACCGTCAGCGGCTCCGCCGGCCCGGACGGCGCCAAGAACGCCCCGGCCGCCCTGGAGAAATGCGACAAGCCCTACGGCACTCTGGCGGTGTCCGAGCCCCAGGACTACGTGGGCCAGGCCCTCATGTCCTACGGCCTGCCCTCCCCCGTGGGCCTCATCCGCATGATGATCCAGCAGTCCAACTGCTTCGTGGTGGTGGAGCGGGGCCGGGCCATGAAGAACCTCATGCAGGAACGGGAACTGGCCGGCAGCGGCCAGCTGCGCAGCGGCTCCAACATGGGCGGCGGCCAGATGGTGACCGCGGATTACGTGCTCACCCCCGACGTGGTGTTCTCCAACAAGGATGCCGGCGGCCTGGGGGCGGCCCTGGGTGGCCTGTTCGGCGTGGGTGGCGCCATCGTCGCCGCCGGCCTCAAGTTCAAGGAGGCCCAGACCAGCATGCTGCTGGCGGATACCCGCACCAGCCTGCAGGTGGCCTCCGCCCAGGGCATGGCCAAGTCCACGGACTTCAGCCTGGGGGGGCTGGGGATTGGCGGCGGCGTCGTGGGGGCCCTGGGGGCCTACGAGAACACCGCCGAGGGCAAGGTGGTGGCCTCCGGTTTCCTGGACAACTGGAACAACATCGTGCGCGCCATCCGCGACAACCCGGACATGCAGCGCCAGCAGATCAGCCTGAAGGGCCCCTCCGGCAAGCCCACCCAGGCCGGCGCCGGCTTCCAGAGCGGTGACGTCATCACCGGCAAGATCGGCGGCCTGAAGGTGTACGCGCAACCCAGCAAGGGCAGCAAGGTGGTGGCCTCAGTGAATAAAGGCGAGGAACTGGTCTTTACGGGCGAAACCAAGAACGGCTTCCTGTCCGTGGAAGGCAATGACGGCGCCGGCTGGGTGGACGAAAAGCTGGTGAAGCGGAACTGATCCCGTCGGCCTCGGCCGGTATGAAAAAGGGCCCGGCGGGGCCCTTTTTCGTTTCCGCCCGCTGGTGGTGATGCGTCATTCAGGGGCCGGTTTGCCCGGCTGCCCCGGCGCCGGCATCAGCGTCTGATCGCCTTTCCAGTGCAGTTTGCAGTCATGCTTCGTCGCGGGTTGGGCAGGATCCTGGCTCGGCGGCAGCTCCCGCACCTCGCACTCCAGGATCACCGGCAGGGGGCCGGGACAGTCGCAGTGGTAGCGCTCCACCGCGCGCAGGTCCTGGACCGAGATACCCTTCTCCTTTTCCAGGATCTTCAGGCGGTCCAGCAGGCTGTCCTTGCGCGCCTCCAGGCCCCCCTGGTTGGTGCGCTGGAAGTAGATCGTGCGCGGCTCGTAGCCGTTGCGCACCCGCACGGGGTTCTCGTAGCGCTCCACCGTGCGGGCCTCCCCCAGCAGGGTGCCGGCGCTGTCCGGGTCGCCGTAGCGGGTGTGGCCGAACTCGTGGGACAGCACGGCGTGGGGGTCCACCAGTTCCTCGCTGGTGGGGAACTGGCATTTCATGCCCGCGTCCCCCAGGCCGATGCCGGCGGGCTGGGCCACGGCCCCGGGGCCGTGGTAGGCGCCGAACTTGAACACCTGGAGATCGGCGGCGAACTGCCCCGCCTCCGTCAGGCGGCCCGTCAGCAGCCGGGACAACCTGGGCATGCGCCCGCTCTTCACGGCCTGTTGCCACAGGGCCCGGTCGTATTCCAGGTAGCCCAGGTTGAACAGGCGCAGGGTGTCGTCGGCCACCTCCCGGAACCACACGGCCCCCGCGTCGGAGAGGGCGAAGCGCTCCAGGAAGGCGATCTGGGCCGGGGCCAGGGCCAGGGTGCGGGGGTTCACCTCGCCCTTGCGGGCCAGGTTGATGCGGCGGGCCAGGGCGAAATGCTCTGCCCGGCGCGACAGTTCCCCTGCCCGGTCCGCCGGCGGGCTGGACAGGCGGCCTGCCCGGGGCCGTTGATCGGGGCCGCAGACCAGCATGATCCCGCCCCCCGCCTGCCAGGGCTGGTCCAACTCGTGTTCCAGGTCCACCTGCACCCGCTGGGGAGGGGGCGGGGCGAAGCCTTCAGGCACGGCGGGGCAGGCTGCCCGGGCGCCGCCGGCCGCCACGAACAGTACGACAAGTCCCTGGGCGGATGCGTGACGGAGAAGGGGGATGAGCAGGGGGCGCATGATGGTATTCATGGTGGCGGGTGACGACGTGATTTTTCCTGTTACCCTTTTCCGGGGGATGAAAGAGGGGGGTGGGATGCGACGCGGGTGCAACATGATGGCGCTGGTGGGACTGCTGGTCCTGGGCCTGGGTTCACCCGGCCGCGCCCCGGCCCATGACCCCGCCCGGCCGGGGCCCCTGCCTTTGCCCTTCCTCCCGCCCCAGATACGGGTGCAGCCGGACCCGCCCCCCAACACCATGCTGCCGCCCCTGTCCCGGGAGGCCAAGCGCCAGTGGGCCCAGCTGTTCATGCTCTTCAGCCCCCTGGGCGTGCGGGACCTGATGAACGTCATGTCCCACAAGATGCCCGCCAAACCCGGACTGAGCGTGGACGAGGTGGCGACGGCCCTCATCGCCCGGGCCGAGAAGCACGGCTTCCTGCTGGTGAACCGCTACCGGATGTGGAAGGAACTGGAAGCCCGCACGGGTAGGACCGGCACCCCCAGGGTGGAGGTGATCAGCATCTGCGACCCCCTGGTGAGCCGGGACTGGATGGACTACGCGCCGGAAATGGCCCTCTTCGTGCCGCCCCGCATCGCCCTGGTGGAGGACCGGGAGGGGGTCATCTGGGTGATCATGCTGGACTGGGACATGCACTGGCTGGATACCGCCGGCCATACGGCCTTCGATCCCAGGCTGAAGGCCCAGGGCATCGAGCGGCGGGAGATGCTGGAGGACATCATGGGGGCGGCGGCGGCCGGCGAAAGGTAGTCCCGCCCCGGGTGTCATTTCATGCAGCCGATCCACGCCCCACGGTACGGATCGGCGCCGGCCCCCACCAGCGTTTGTCCGGAGCGGGTGGGGAACCAGGCCCAGGCCCGCAATTCGCCCTGGGGAAGACCGGCCACCCGTTGCTCCATCGGTGCTGTTTCCTCGGCGTGGAGATCCTGGAAGGGCCTCTGGGCCAGGGCCACCCAGCCGGGGTCGCCCTCCCGGACATCGGGGGGCGCCTCTCCCAGGCCGTCGCCGCCCGCCAGCAGGGCGTTGGGCGTCCGGGCGAGCAGGCGCAACACGGAAAAGCCCGGCACGGGGTACTCCCGGAGCTTGCCGCCCATGCGATCAACCCGGATCAGGCGGGCGCCGGATCGGGGCGGCGACCACTCGCCCGCCAGCCACCAGGCATCCGGGGCGGGCAGGGCGGCATACAGGGTGAGCCCCGGGATGGCCGGTTGTGGAGGTGGCCGGATTCGGCCCTGGGCATCCACGGTGGCCAGCCAGGGGCGCTGATCGCCTTCCTGTTCGCCGTGGACCTGTCCTGCCAGCAGCCACCGCCCCGGCTCCATTTCTTCCAGGGCGACCAGCCAGGACACCTGGGGCAGGAGGCGTTCCCACATCAGCCGGCCCCTGGCGTCCAGTCGGGCCACCCAGCCCTGGCTGTACAGGTCGGTGCCGCGTTCCACCAGCCCCGCCAGCAGGATGCCGCCATCCCCCAGGCCGGAAACCGCCTGGATGGTGGTGACCCGATGGGGGGCCAGTTGCAGGGAGCGGACCAGTTTCCCTGCCCCGCTGACTTCTCCCAGCCAGATCTGGCTGGCGGTGAGGGAGCCGCCGCCGGGGGCGGGGACGAGGGGACGGTAGGTCCCCGCGACGATCCAGTGGCCCAGGCGAGAGGGCGCCAGCCGGGGATAGAGCTGATGGCCCCGGGGCGGCAGGCGCAACTGCCATATCAGCCGGCCTTTTTGATCCAGCAGGCCGGTCCAGAGGCCGGGGCTGGCCTCTCCATCCGTTACACGGCCGGCGGCCCAGAGCCCGGCCTTGTCCACGGCCAGGTCCGTGATGACGCTGCCGGGCGCGCCCAATCGTCGGGTCCAGCAGCCCTCGTCGGCCCGGGCGGCCGTGCTGAACACCAGCACCAGGTCGAGCACCATGGCCATGAGGACGGCGACAAGGCATCGGCCTGAGGAAGGTCTTTCGGGGAATCCGCGACGCGCGTCCATATTGGGCCTGGGGCATCAGGTTCGGGGAAGTCGGGAGCGACCAATCCCATTATGGCAATTCCGCCGTGATTGGGGCCGCCGTGATCGGCTGCCATGGAGACAAGAACGGAAAGGCCCGTGCGGGCCTTTCCTCTAAACGTGGGGTCGGAGTCAGAAGAAGAGTTTCGCCACCGCCACGCCCCCCAGGATCAGGGTGACCACGCCCACCAGGCCCCGCAGGGTGGATTCCCGCGCCCGGCTCACGGTCACCGTGGCCATGGGCACGGACAGCAGGGCCCCCAGCAACAGGGGGACGGCCAGGCCCCAGGCGATGGTCTTGCCCATGGCCAGATAGCCCAGCAGGCCGATCAGGCAGGTGAGGGATTCGGCCACCGAGGTGACCGCCACGGCATGCTTGGAAGGCAGGCCCGACACCACCTGGCCGGCGGTGACCAAAGGACCATAACCGCCGCCGGACAGACCCTTGTTGAAGGCCGCCAGGGCGCCCACGGCGACGATGCCCCCCGCGTGATAGGGGATCTGACGCTTGCGGGTGATCAGGATGACCACGCCCATGGACAGGATGATGGCGGTGATGAACAGGCCCAGCCAGAACTTGGAGACGCTGACCGCCAGCCACACGGCGCCCAGGGCGCCGATGCCGGAGAGCAGGGCCAGCAACATGGTGGTGCGGCGGGCCCGGTGGTCGCGCAGGAAATCCACGTTGCCGTCGTGCTGGTGCAGCACACCGGCGGCCAGGCCGGTGACCAGTTCACTCAGCAGGATGGCCGGCACGATCTGCAAGGGCTCGAAGCCCGCCATCAGCAACAGGGGCGTCAGCGTGGTGCCGTAGCCCATGCCCAGGCTGGAATCCATGAATTCGCAGGCCAGGGCGGCGAAGAAGATGGCCAGGGCGGCCCAACTGGAAACGCCCAGCAGTGTGTCGGCGAGGTGATGCCATTCCGGGTCCATGGCGGGGAGAGAGAGCGCGGCCGCCACACCCAGCACCAGCAGCATCCACAGCCGGGTACGCCGACTGCTCAGAGGAGGGAGTACGGCCATGAAGGACATGCTCGGCGCGCTCATGACATCACCTCAAGAAATGGTTGCGGATGACCGTCCCTTGCATAGGCCGTGCCAAATAGGGGACGGGCGAGATCAATGGCCGTCGCCATGGGGCCCGGAGGCAGGGTGGGTGTCTTGGCGGAATCGGGTAAGACGGCTATGTTGTCAATATGAACGGAAAAAACGTCTCAAATTTCAAAATAACAGTTAAATAAAACGATATGTCCGCTTCCTTTCCATTGTCCGCTCTTTGGCAAGCTGCGGCCCAGTCCCTGGACTGGGCCGCGTTTGTCGCCCGGGTCCGGGCCCTGCTGGGTGGGCGGGTGGACCTGCTGGTGGTCCGTCTGGACCGGCAGGGCGGCACGGCCGAGCTGGAGGCGGGCGTCTCGCCGGGGCAACCGCATCGACGCGTGCTGCCCGCCGGCGAGCAGGCCGAGGTCATCGCCCTGGCGGCCCGCAACCAACCCTGGATCGGCGACGCCCAGCATCTCGCCCGGCGTCTGCCCTGGCTGGTGTCGGCGGCTTGGCATGGTCCGGTGGCGGTCATGGGGCTGGGGGGGGAGGAAGACCGGGGCGGACCCATGGGGTTGTTGCTGCTGGCGACCGACCGGCCCGGGATAGATGGCCTCATCCGGGATCTGGCGCCGCCCTGTGCCGCGGTGCTGGCCAACCAGCAGCGCGGGCGCGCCCGCAACAGCGAGCGGGAGGCGGCGGAGGCGGACCGGCGCGCCCTGTTGCAGCGTCTCAAACGCCCCGGTCGGGGGGACGCCATCGTCGGCGCCGACGCCGGCCTGCGGGAGGTGATGGAAGCGGTGGCCCAGGTGGCCCCCTCGGATGCCCCCGTGCTGATCCTGGGGGAGACAGGCACCGGCAAGGAGGTGGTGGCCCGGGCCGTGCATACCCATTCCCATCGCGCCAAGGGCCCCTTCCTGCGGGTGAACTGCGGCGCCATCCCGCCGGAGCTCATCGATTCGGAGTTGTTCGGCCACGAGCGGGGCAGCTTCACCGGCGCCGTGGGCGCCCGCAAGGGCTGGTTCGAACGGGCCGACGGCGGCACCCTGTTCCTGGACGAAATCGGCGAACTGCCCCCCGCCGCCCAGGTGCGCCTGCTGCGGGTGCTCCAGGACGGCAGCTTCCAGCGGGTGGGGGGCGAAACCTCCCTGAGCGTGGATGTGCGCCTGGTGGCCGCCACCAACCGGGACCTGCGGGCCGCCGTGGCCGCCGGTGAATTCCGCGAGGACCTGTGGTTCCGCGTCGCCGTCTTTCCCATTCCCCTGCCGCCCCTGCGGGAGCGCCTCCAGGACATCCCGGCCCTGGCGGCCCATTTCTCCCTGCGGGCGGCGGAGCGCCTGGGCCTGCCGGCCCGCATGCCGGATGGGGCGGACCTGGACCTGCTCACCGCCTACCCCTGGCCCGGCAACGTGCGGGAACTGGCGTCGGTCATCGAACGGGCGGCCATCCTGGGCAACGGCCACCGCCTGGAAGTGGCCCGTTCCCTGGGCGTGTACCCGGGGGTGGGCATGACCGCCAGCCCGCCCATACCCCCGGCGGAGGAAGGCCGGGAAAGCGACGGGCCTTCCAGCCTGGAAGACCTCACCCGGGGGCATATCGAGGACGCCCTGGCCCGCTGCCACGGCCGCGTGGACGGCCCCTTCGGCGCCGCCCGGCTGCTGGAACTGAACCCCAATACCCTGCGTTCCAAGATGCGCAAATTGGGCGTGGATCCCCGGCGATATCGGGCCGGTTGAGTCGCCCGCCTACAATGCCCAGATGATGGCCCGGCGGCCTCAGGCGTGGGCGCGCCTGGACTTGAGCTTCTCGGTCGCCTTGGCCTGGAAAAAGCCGCGCAGCTCGTGGAAGGGGATGGGCTTGGCGTAGCGGATCACGTCCGTGGGCAGGCCGCCCCGGACCTCGATTTCCCGCGCCTCCATGGCACTGATGACGATGATGTCCATGCCGGCCAGGGCGGTATTGGCGCGCAGGGCGCGCACCATCTGGAAACCGTCCATGCCCGGCAGTGTCAGGTCGAGGATGAGCACGTCGGGTGCCTGGCGGCCCACCGCCAGCAGGGCGTCGAATCCGTTGTCCACCATCTCGATGCACAGGGGCAGGCCCCACTTGCCCATGGTGCCCTGGTAGAGCTCCCGGAAGAGGGGTTCGTCCTCGGCGATGAGCACGCGCACCTCGCAGCTTTTGGTGCTGTTCCCCGGCAGGACGCCACGGCAGGCCAGGTGGGTCTGCACGGATTCCCGCAGGATGCGCCGGTGGCCCCCCGTGGTTTTCCAGGCCTGCAACAGGCCGTCCTCCACCATCTGCTGCACCGTGCCCAGGGAAACCCCCAGCAGCTTGGCCGCCTGGGTGGTGCTGAAATAGGGCCGCTCCGGCGCGGGGGAAAGTGGATCGGATTGGGGCATGTGTTTTGTCAAAACAAGCAATTATCGAATTTTAGGCAGATTCCTGATGGTGGGCACCCGGGTCAGGGGCCGCCGGATTGCCGCCGGTGGGCCCGCAGGCGGAATCGGGCCGGGTCCAGGGCATCCATCAGCTCCCCCTCCAGGGGCAGGGGGTCGCCGTGGAGCTGGCTGGCCAGGGCCTCGGCGGCCAGGGTGGCCCACACCAGGCCCCGGGAGCCCAGGCCCAGCAGGCCATGGAGCCCGGGTTGGCGGGGCATGTCCCTGAGGCGGATGTCCCGGGCCAGGGGGGCGTCCGTGTCCGGCAGGGCGCCCACCAGGGGCAGGCGGTCCGGGGTGGCGGCGCGGAAACCCACCCGGCCCCCCAGGTCCGCCGGGTTCAGGGACTGTTCCGCGCCGGGCAGGATGCGGGCCAGCCGCAGCAGGTTGCCGGCGTGTTCCTCCGCCCGCAGCTCCGTGCCGTCGTCGTAGGCATAGGAGGCCCCCAGGCAGTGCACGCCGTCCACCGCCGGGGTGAGGTAGCCCTCGCAGCACAGGGCATGGGCGAAGGGGGGCAGCCGGCCCGCGGGCACGTGGCTCACCTGGCCCCGCACGGGGGTGAGGGGCAGGTCCCGGGCCTGCTCCAGCAGGCGGGCCTGGGCGCCGCTGGCCAGGATGGCCACGGGGGCTTGGGCCAGGGTTTCCCCGTTCTCGTCCAGCGCCCGCCAGTCGCCGCCTGTCCGTGTCAGGCGCGCCACCCGACGGCCCGGCAACACGCGCAGGTTTTCGCCGGCTGACTGGGCCAGGGCCTGGCAGACGGAGGGGGGCGAGGCCCAGCCGCCCTGGGGGAACCACCAGGCGCCGAAGGCCGTGGGCCAGCCCACCAGGGCGCCGGCCTCCTCCCGTTCCAGGAAACGCACATAGTCCGGCGGGTAGGCGCCGTTCGCCACCAGGGCCCGCTGCTGGGCCTCGTGCCGGGCATCCCGGGCGATCTGCGCCACGCCGCCCAGGTCGCGGCGGGACGGAAAACCGGCCGCCTCCAGGTCGGCCCAGGCCCGGCGGGCGTGGAGGAAACAGGCCCGGTTGAGGCGGGAGGCGATGTTGTCGTCCCGGGACAGCAGGGGCCGCACAATGCCCGCCAGATTGCCGGAGCCTTCCCCGGCCAGGTGGACATGTTGTTCGAGCAGGTCCACCCGCCAGCCCCGGGCCGCCAGGCGCTGGGCCAGGGCGCAGCCGGCAATGCCGCCTCCCAGGATGAGGGCGTGGCGGGGCGCTTCCCTCTCCCCGTCACTCCCCCCCTCGCGGGGGAGGGGGGCGGCCAGGCGGCCCGTGAGCATCTCCCGCTTGCGGGCGAAGCCGGGGCGCTTCTCCGTGGCGAAGCCCGCCTCGGCCAGGGCGTCACGCACCGGCCGGGCCACGCACCAGGTGGCCAGGGTGGCGTCGGCGGCGGCCAGGCGGGCCAGGCGCTGGAACAGGGCGGCGGCCCACATGTCCGGGTTCTTCTTCGGGTCGAAGCCGTCCAGGTAGACGGCGTCCACCCGGGCCCCCAGGCGTTTCAGGCAGGTTTCCGCGTCCCCCAGCATCAGGGTCAGCACCACCCGGCCAAGACCCTGGCCGCCGGGAAACTCCAGGCGGTGGAAGCCGGGGGTGAGCACGGGCCACTGTTGGCGCAACTGCCAGGCCAGCTCGGCGAACTCGGGCCAGCGGGCGTGGAGTCGGGCCAGGTCTTCGGCGCGGAAGGGGTGTTTTTCCACCGCCAGGTAGTGGAGGCAGGCGGGGCGGTCGGGGTCTGCCCGCCAGGCGGCCCAGGTGGCAAGAAAGTTCAGGCCGGTGCCGAAGCCGTTCTCCAGGATGACGAAGCGCGCCCGGCCGGCCCAGCGCCCGGGCAGGCCGTTGCCCGCCAGAAACACGTGGCGGGCCTGGCCGGGCCCCCCTTCGGCGGCGTGGTAGACGTCGCCGAAGGCGGCGGACACGGGGGTGCCGCCTTCATCGAAGGCCAGGCGGGCGGGCTGGATGGGCATATGGCTGGCGGGCGTCAGCGCAGGGGCAGGCTCACGTACAAGCCCGTGGTGTTGATGTCGTTGAAGCCCTTGACCTTGGGGAAATGGATGAAGTTGAGGGTGGCCGGCTCCAGTTCCCAGGACAGCAGGGGCACGGGGGCGATGAAGGGGTCGCCCCGGTTGTAGCTGTCGCTGTGGAAGGCGGTGATGGCGGCGCCGATGCGCAGGCCGGGGGCCAGTTCCAGGCCCCGGCAGCCCAGGGCGGCATACACCGCCGTATTGCGGCCCGAATCCCGGTAGAAGGCCGCCTCGGCGAAGGGGGTCCGGCAGATTTTCGCGGCGGGCAGGGCGTAGCGCAGGCCCAGTCCGGGATTGAATTCGTTGTCCACCCCCAGGGCCTGGGCCCGGTCCCGTTCCCAGTGGTAGGACAGGCCGTAGAGGTTGAGGCTCAGGTCGCCGCCCCAGGCGGACGGGGCGAGAAGGAAGGCCAGGGCCGGGAGCAGGGGTTTCTTCATGGTCAGTGCAGGGTGGTGGAGGGGGCCTCAAAGATGGCGGCCACGGCCTGGGCGTCGAAACGGTAGTCCCGGTCGCAGATGTCGTCCCGAACGTGGATCTCGCCATGGTCCCGCAGGATGGCATCGCACTCCGCCCGGCCCAGGGCCCGCAGCATGGTGTGGATCTTTTCCCAGTCCTCGGGGCAATGGTGGCGCACGGGGCGGGGGTCGAACACGCGGATGTCCTCCTCGGGGAACAGGCGGCGCAGCAGGTCGTGGCCCTCCAGGGCCAGCAGCTCTTCCGGCTTCAGGGTTTCCAGCAGGTGCTGGATGCGGTTCCAGCCGTCCGTGTCTTTCTGCTCGGCGGCGGGCAGGCGCTGCAGGAACAGGCCGGCGGCCCGCATCTCGTCGCTGGCCAGGGCCAGGCGGGTGGGCTGCTGTTCCGACAGGCTCAGGTAGTGCTCGAAGATGGCGGCGATGCCGGGGCCCTCCAGGGGCACCAGGCTCTGGTAGGGCTGGCGCATGCCCACGGCGTCCAGGGTCAGCAGCAGTTTGCCGTGGCCCAGCAGGCCGGGGGTGTCCGAGGGCAGGTCACCCTCCTTCCAGCGGGCCATGCCCCGCATGCGCAATTGCTCGTCGCAGTCCAGCACCAGCAGGTCGATGGCGTTCAGCTGGGCCGGGTCGCCCCGCAGCTGGAAGGTCATGCGCCCCGGCTGCTTCAGGTTGGCGGCGATGAGGGCGCTGACGGCGCTCATCTCGCCGAACAGCCTGGCCACTCGCGGCGGATAGGCCCGGTTACGGGTCAGGCCGGCCCAGGTCTGGTCCAGGCTCACCCAGGCGCCGCGGATGTCCAGGTGTTCGAAAAGGAAGGGGATGACGCAGTCCC
>CAZREY010000017.1:0-16329 GCA_964599015.1 uncultured Thiobacillus sp. | reverse complement strand
AGCACCTGGAACCGGCGGATTTCAGCGGCCCCAGGCCGCCCCCCGTATCCGCCTATGTCCGCCTGCCCGGGGCATGGAACGGGACCATGGTGGACGGCAGGAAAATCGGCGGCGCGGGATACGCCACCTACCGGCTGCGCATCCTGGCCCGGGCGGCCCCCGGTGATCTGGCGCTGCGCATCGGCACCATCGCCTCCGCCTACCGGCTGTGGGTGAACGGCGCCCTGGTGCTGGAAAACGGCACCCCCGGCACCAGCGCCGCCACGGAAACCCCCGCCCAATCCAGCCGCCTGGTGGGGCTTCCGGCCGGCCGCCCCCTGGAACTGGTGCTGCAGGTCTCCAACCACCACTATCGGGAAGGCGGCGTGCTGTCCGCCATCGAAATCGGCCCCCGGGACCTGCTGGAATCGGCCCGGCTCGGGAAATGGGCGCTGGTCTCCTTCTGCATCGGCGCCATCGCGGTGATGGGCCTCTACCACCTGGCCTTGTACGCTTTGCGCAGGCGCAATGCCGCGACCCTGTACTTCGGCCTCTACTGCCTGCTGTGGACAGGCTACCTGCTGACCTCCGACTCCGGCGACTGGCTCGTCGGCCTGTTGATGCACAGGATTCCCGAGCACCTGCTCAACCGCGTCGACCTCCTGAGCTTCGTGCTCTCGGTCCCCGTGCTCCACGCCTTCTTCCGCGCCCTCTACCCGGACGGGTTCTCCCGCCGCCTCGGCCAGGCCGCCTGGGCCCTGGCCGCCCTGTTCATGGTGCTGGGGGTCTCCCTGCCCACGCTGGCGTTCACCTCCCTCATCCCCGCCTACTATCTGTTTTCCGCCGCCATGATCCTCTACTTCCTGGCCAGGCTCATCGCGGCCACCCGCGGGCGCCGGGAGGGGGCCCTGTCCATCCTGGCCGGCTTCATCGTGCTGGGCGCCACGGGCATCAACGACATGCTGCTGGACATGCAGCTGATCCGATCCGTCTTCCTGATGCATGTGGGCCTGCTGGTCTTCGTCCTGAGCCAGGCCTTCGCCCTTTCGCTGCGCTTCACCAAGGCCTTCACGGCGGAGGAGCGGCTTTCCGCCGAACTGGCGGACAGGAACCTCTCCCTCAAGGCGGAAAGGGACGAAAGCAACCGCCTGGCCCGGGAAGTCGTGAATGTCAGCGATGACGAGCGCCGGCGCCTCAGCCACGAGCTCCATGACGGGCTCTGCCAACAGTTGACGGGGACCCGGCTGCATTTCTCGGTGCTCCGGCGCAAGCTCGCCGGCAGGGCGGAACAGGGCCCGGAACAGGCCGGGCAACTGGACCAGGAATGGGGCCGGCTGGCATCCATGCTGGAGGACATGGTGGACCAGGCCCATGACCTGTCCCACGGACTCTGGCCCGTGGAGCACGACGGCCGCGACGCCAGCCCGTCCCTGGCCGACCTGGCCCATCGCCTGAGCGCCAGCAGCGGCATCGCCATAGACCTGGAGGAGAAGCGCGGCTGCGATACCTGCCGCAATGGGGGCGCCACCCAGATGTACCGCATCGCCCAGGAAGCGATCACCAACGCGGTCCGCCATGCCAAGGCCAGCCGCATCACCATCACCTTCGATTGCGCCGACCGCGGGACCATGGCCCTGAGCGTGGGGGATGACGGTAGCGGTCGGGAGGGGCCCTCCCGGAGCACCGGCGGGCTGGGCATGCGCATCATGGCCCATCGCGCCCGCATCCTGGGGGGCCGCCTGGAGATCGCCGACGGGCCCGGCGGCGGCACCCTGGTGCGCTGCACCGCCCCTTGCAAGGCCATGGCGGCACAGGAGCCCGGCCCATGAGCGCCCCCGCGGGCATCGCCCGCCTCTTCGTCATCGACGACCATCCCGTGGTGCGGCAGGGCCTAGGGCTGCTGTTCACCCAGGCGTCCCACGTCGTCTGCGGCGAAGCCGGGAGCGGGCGGGAAGCCCTGGAACGCATCGGCGCCGCCCGGGCCGACGTGGCCGTCCTGGACCTCTCCCTGGGGGATGAAAGCGGTCTCGACCTGATCGACGGAATGCGCGCCGCCGGCGTGGCCGTCCTGGTCTATTCCATGCACGAGGACGCCGCCACCATCGAACACGCCTTCGCCGCCGGCGCCAGCGGCTACGTCAGCAAACGCGACAGCGAGGACGCCCTGTTTCTCGCCGTGGCCGAGCTCCTGGCCGGGCGGCGCCACGTGAGCCCCCGGGCCGCCCGGAGCCTGGCCAAGCGGGCGCAATCCGCCCCCACGCCGGAGATCAGGCACCCCCTGAGCGAACGGGAAAGCGCGATCCTGGCCCGGCTCGGCCAGGGCGAGTCCAATGCCGACATCGCCGCTGCCCTGTGCATCAGCGTCCGCACCGTGGAGACCTACTGCGCGCGCCTGGCCACCAAGCTGGAACTGGACGGCATGAAGGCCCTGCGGCGCCACGCCATCCGCAAGGCCCTGGACAGCCTTCACGCCTAGCCGTCCGGGGGCACAAGACGCCCCGTCGGACACCCGCCGCACGCCCTCCTGTCGGGGATTTCCCGGACAGACACCGCCCCCTCCGTGACGCATATTTGTACTGTCCAATCACCTTGGGCGGACAGCGGTTGCCGCTGTAGGGCCAGCCCAATGGCATTGCGGCGTGGAAGGCAAAACAATGAGACGCGGACGGTACGGGCCAGGCAGGACGGGCAGCATTCATCAACCCTCCCTGAGAATATCCCTGGGCAAGTGGTTGCTGATCGCCTGCCTGGCCATGCTCAGCGCCGCATCCCTCGCCCAGACGCCGGCGGACATCGAAGCCGCGAAGCGCCAGGCCGACATCCAGCTGCGCCTGGAACAGGAACGGCTGCGCCAGGACATCGGCAAGACCCTGCCGGCGGAGCAGCCCCCCCAGGGCATCGACACCGGCAGGCTCACGCCCAAGGCCGATGCCTCCGCCGCCGGCGCCGGCTGCCACCTCATCCGCGAAATCGTCATCTCCGGCGCCCCCCGGCTGCCGGATGCCGTGCGCGCCGACCTCAACGCGCGCTTCGTGGGCCGCTGCCTGGGCGTGGCGGAAATCGAGGCAATCCTCGGCGAGATCACCAAGGCCTACGTCCAGCGCGGCCACATCGCGGCGCGGGCCTACCTGCCGGCCCAGAACCTCACCTCCGGGCGGCTGGAAATCATGGTCATCGAGGGCAGGGTCAGCGGCATCCGCATCGAGGACGGCGGCAAGGGCAGCGTCTCCGTCGACAACGCCTTTCCGGGCGTCGAAGGCAACGTGCTCAACCTGCGCGACCTGGAACAGGGCATCGACCAGATCAACCGGCTGGCCTCCAACAACGCCCGCCTGGATATCCGGCCCGGCGAGCAACCCGGCGAAAGCGTGGTGGTCGTGCACAACGAACCGGGGCCCAGGCTGCGCTTCAGCGTCGGCTTCGACAACCAGGGCGACGCCACCACCGGGCGATACCAGACCGGCGCCACCCTGGGCTTCGACAACCCCCTGGGCTTCAACGACTTCGTCACCGTCACCCACCGGCAGACCACGCCGGGCGACGAGGACTACCGCTTCGCCGGCAGCGACAGCCTGTTCTACAGCGTCCCCTTCGGCTACACCACCGCCACCTTCGGCTGGAGCCGCTCCCGCTACGCCACCCCCATCACGCTGCCCAGCGGCCTGGCGGTCGTCTCCTCGGGCAACAGCACCACCACCAACCTCTCCCTCGATCGCGTGGTGTACCGCGACCAGGCCAGCAAGGCGAACGTGGGCGCCACCCTCATCACCAAGCGTTCCCGCAACTACCTGGACGGCAATTACCTCCAGGTGGGCAGCCGCGACCTGACGCTGCTGGAGCTGGGCGGCTCCCTGACCACCCTGGCGGGGGGCGGCGCATTCCAGGTGGACGCCGGCGTCACCCAGGGCCTCAGGGCCCTGGGGGCCATGAAGGATGCCGACGCCCTGCCCGGCGACGCGCCCCGGGCCCAGTTTCGCAAGTACCGGCTGGGGGCCAGCTACATCTGGCCCTTCAGGCTTGCGGACCACGATGCCCTGTTCACCAGCCAGCTTGCAGGCCAGTGGTCCGAGGATGTTCTGTACGGCTCGGAGCAGATGCTCATCGGCAGCCTGTATACGGTGCGCGGCTTCAACAGGAACAACCTCTCCGGCGACCACGGCTACTACTGGCGCAACGAGGCATCGGTGCGCTTCCCGATCCAGGCGGGGGAGACCGTCCTGGCCGGCCGCGCCTTCATCGCCTACGACCAGGGCCAGGTCGCCAACCGGGCGGCCGGCGTGCCCTCCGGCAGGCTGGCCGGCGGCGCCATCGGCCTTTCCGTGGGCTGGAAGGACGTGAATTGTGAGCTGTTCTGGACCCGCCCGATCTCCGGGCCGTCCGGGATGGATCTGGAAGGCACGCGGACCTGGTTCCGCGTGTCGTTCTCGCTGTAGGAGGCGGAAACCATGAAAGCCAACCACATCTACCGCGTCATCTGGAGTGAAGTCCTGGCATCCTGGGTCGCCGTATCCGAGATCACCCGCGCGCGGGGCAAGGGCGGCCGCGCAGCCCTCTGCCTGGCGCTGGGCCTGCTGGCCAGCAACGTCCAGGCCGACGGCGTGCCCACCACCGTGGTGCCCACCGGCGGCCAGACCAGCGCCTACCTCTCCGCCAACGGCACGCCCGTGGTGAACATCAACGCCGCCAACACCGCCGGCCTGTCCCACAACCAGTACACCCGCTACGACGTGGACAGCCACGGCCTGGTGCTCAACAACGGCAATGCCAGCCAGATCCAGCGGGCCTCCCAGCTCGCCGGCAGCGTCCTGGCCAACCCCAACCTGAACAAGGAGGCCAACGTCATCCTCAACGAGGTGGTCTCCACCAACCGCAGCACCCTGGCGGGGTTCACCGAGGTGGTGGGCGGCAAGGCGGACGTGGTGGTGGCCAACCCCTATGGCATCACCTGCTCCGGCTGCGGCTTCATCAACACCGACCGGGCCACCCTCACCACCGGGGCGCCCCAGTTCAATGCCGGCGGCGGCCTGGACGGTTTCAACGTCGAGCGCGGCGACGTCCTGGTGGAGGGCGACGGCCTGAATGCCTCCGGCCAGAAGATCCTGGACCTGGTGGCCCGCTCCATACGGGTAGATGGGCGCCTCAACGTCTCGCCCACCGGATCGCTGCAACTGGTCACCGGCGCCAACACCTGGAACTACGGCACCCGCGAGGTCACCGGCGCCCTGGCCGGCAGCGGCCCGGCCCCCGCCTACGCCATCGACTCGACGGCCCTGGGCGGCATGTACGCCGGGCGCATCCGCCTCATCGGCACCGAGGCGGGGGTGGGTGTGCGCATGCTGGGCGAGGCGGCCGCCAGCGCCGACGATTTCAACCTCACTGCGGCGGGACAGGTCGTCATCCAGACCCAGGTCAGCGCCCAGGGCGACATCGACGTCACCACCACCGGCAGCGGCGCGGACATCACCCTGTCCGACGCGGACACCAGCCTGTCCGCCCAGGGAGACCTGACCGTCGCCACCGCCGCCGGCAAAGGCGGCAGCATCGACAACCAGGGCCTGCTGCTGTCCGGCGGCGCGCTGACCGTGGCCGCCGACCAGTCCATCGTCAACGGACCCGACGGGGCCATGTCCGCGCCCCGCGGCGACCTCACCCTGACCGCCGGCACCGGCGACCTCGCCAACGCCGGCTGGCTTTACTCCGGCACCAGGCTATCGGCCCATGCCGACCAAGGGACCTTCACCAACACCGGCTACGCCTGGTCCGCCGGCGACATGGACCTGGGTGCGGACACCCTGGTCAACCGCCATTCCATGCAGGCGGTGAACGACATCCTGATCAACACCACCACCGGTTTCCGCAACGGGGAAATGCCGGCCAAGACCACCACCGAGGCGGTGACGGCGGAAGACCTTTCCTTCTTCACCCTCAAGGAGGGCCAGTACTGCTTGTACTGTTCCTACATCTGGGTCCGCGAGGACACCCTCACCGTCACCGAGCACTGGGACGGCGGCACCCCCGACCCGAGCACCCTTCCCCTGGCCGAGATCGCGGCCGGCCATGACCTGACCATCGAACTGAACACCGGCACCGGCAAGAACACCGGCGGCATCCTGACGGCGGGCAACCACCTCGCCATCAACGGTTCCGGCCCGGCCACCTTCGACAACACCGCCATCACCCGCTCCGAGTGGCAATACAAGCGCCGCTGGGCCCAGCACAAGGACGATTGCTGGGACTGCACCGAGCGGCACTTCTACTACTACGCGGACAACAGCGCCCACTTCAACCAGATGCCCACCTGGAACGGCATAGACGGCTTCGTCTTTCCCTGGGAAACCCTATGGGACCCCGGCTTCGAGCACATGTACGGCCATGTCCGCTACAGCTCGGGCGGCCCGAACGCGGCCCTGGAGAACGAAGTCCGCCAGAAGGCCTACCGGCACCTGGTCGACACGACCGTGGTGGAGAACCTGCAAGACGCCCGGCTGCACGGCAACACCGTCACCTTCAAGGGACTCGCCCTGGCCAACGACGGGCCCGCCGTGGCGCCCGCCCCCTACAACCCCGACACCCCCCCCACGCCGACGCCGCTGCCCACCAACCCCAACGGCTACTTCGTGCCGTCACAGAACGCGTCGGCCCATTACCTGATCGAGACCAATCCCAAGTACGGCCTGGGCTCGGACTACGAAGGCTCGGACCGCCTGCTCAAGAACCTGGGCATCGCCCCGGAGACCACGGAAAAACGCCTGGGGGACGCCAATTACGAGGCCTACCTGATCCGCCAGCAGCTCATCAGCCAGACCGGCGCCACGGTGCTCAACGGCTACGCCAATGAAGCCACGCAGATGGCCAGCCTGATGGACCAGGCCGCGGGCGAGAGCAAGCACCTGGGCCTCACCCTGGGCCAGCCCCTGACGAGCGAACAGATGGCCGGCCTGAGCCAGGACATCGTCTGGATGGTGGAGACCACGGTCGCCGGCCAGAAGGTCCTGCAGCCCGTGGTGTACCTGTCGCCCCAATCCCGCCAGGCCATCATCGCCGGGGCGGTGATCGATGCCCGCGAAGTCAACATGGACGTGGCCTCCCTGAGCAACACGGGCGGCACCATCAGCGGCAGCGACGCCCTGAACGTCACGTCCCAGGGCGACATCACCAATACCAGCGGCACCCTCCGGGGCGGCGACGTGAACCTCAAGTCCACCGAGGGCAGCATCATCAACCGCCGGGCCGAAGACCAGGGCGCGGACGCCGACTACAAGGCCGCCGTCATCGAGTCCACCGGAAACCTGACCCTGGACGCCGCCAAGGACATCGGCATCCGCGGAGCGGAAGTGAAGGCCGGCGGCTCGGCGGCCCTCACCGCCGGCGGCGACATCACGGCCGACACGGTGGTGGACACCCGCTCCACGGGCTCCACCACCGCCGGTTCCGCCAACTTCCTCTACCAGACCGGACCCGCCAGCACCTTCACCCTGACCGAAAAGAACGTGGGCTCCACGATCTCCACCGGCGGCGGCCTCAGCCTCAAGAGCGGCGGCGACACCACCCTGGCCGGCACGAAGGCCCAGGTGGGCGGCGACCTCACGGTGGACACCGGCGGCGACTTCAACATCCTCTCGCGCCAGGACCGGACCACCACCCACACCACCACCTCCACCTCCGGCTTCGGCGTCGGCGGCGGGCTGTGGGGTTCGGAATACACCACGGTGGAAGACGTCGTCGGCAAGAACTTCGGCTCCTCCGTCGGCGTGGGCGGCAACGCCGACATCACGGCGGGCAAGGACATGACCCTGCGCGGCTCCGACCTGAAGATCGGCGGCAGCGGCAAGATCGACGCCGGCTCGGTGAAGATCGAACAGGGCCTGGACGAGCAGCACACCCTGACCCGGACAGTCACCTCCACCTTCCTCAGCACCGGCGGCGAGGACGAAAGCCACTCGGGCGCCGCGTCCGGCTCCGGGAGCGGCCCGGCCGCCGCGGAGGCCCAGGCCAGCGCCGAGGCGGGCGCCAGCGAGAGCCACGAGTTCAACCTCATGGAATCCCGCACCACCGAGGTCCGGCATGACACCACCACCGGCGTCGCCTCCAGCCTGAGCACCGGCGGCGACCTGACCATCAAGGCCCGGGACGAGGCCAGGGTGGTGGGCTCCAATGTGGAGGCCGGCGGCAACCTGGGCGTCGAGGCCAGGAAGATCACCGTGGAGGCAGGGGAGAACACCGACACCACCACCACCACGGTGCACAGCACCAAGATCGGCGTGTATACCGACAGCAAGGCGGAAGCCTCCGCCGAGGCCGAAGCCAGCGCCACCGGCATGAGCGCCACCGCCAAGGCCGAGGCCGGCGTCAAGGCCGAGGCGGAGTCCACCGTGACCTTCGGCGCCCGGCTGGAGGACAGCACCGACACCACCACCACCCTCACCCACACCCAGTCGACCCTGAAGTCGGGCAAGGACATGACGCTGAAGGCCGCTGAGGAAGCCCGCTTCGTGGGCGCCCAGGTGGAAGCCGGCGGCAACCTGGACATCCAGGCCAAGGACATCACCAGCCTGGCCGCCGAGGACAAGACGACGACGTCCCACGACAAGACCACCCAGACCATGGGCGTCTACCTGGAGGGCAAGGCCTCCGCCGAGGCCCAGGGCGCCCTCAAGGCCGGACCGGCCAACGCTTCCGCCAAGGGCAGCATGTCCGCTGACGCCGAGGTGGGTGCCGGCCTGCGCTACAGCACTGAAAACGAACTGAGCAGTTCGGAAACCACCCACAACGTGGTGAGCACCTTCAAGGCGGGCGGCAACATCAACCGCACGGCCACGGGCACCATCACCGACCAGGGCACGCAACTGGAAGCGGGCAAGGACATCACCCAGTCGGCCACCACCCTCAGGGAAATCGCCGCCCACGACAAGACCTCGTCCCACAGCTCCACCGAGACCCACGACGCCCGGGTGGGCGTCTATGCCGGCGCCAGCTATTCAGCGGACGTGGGCGCCCAGACCGGCGCCCTCGGGAACGGCGCCTACGCGGAAGACCTGGGGGGCGAGGCCTCGGCCGGCGTCCAGGCCCAGTACACCTACGAGAAGACGGGCCAGTCCAGTTCGACGTCCACCGCCGTCACGTCCCGCTACAAGGCCGGCGGCGGCATCACCTCCACCACCACGGACAAGACCACCCTGATCGGCACCCAGATGGAAGCCGGCGGGGACGTCACCCTGAAGGCCGGCAGCCTGGATTACCAGGCGGCCCAGGACACGTCCTCCAGCTCGACGGAAGACCGCTCGGCCAGCGCCGGCGGCAAGGCCAAGCTGGTGGGCACCCAGGGCGTCTCGGTGGAAGGCGGCTACGAGCAGGGCACCACTTCCTCCACCTCCACCACGGCCCGGGCCGGCGGCATCAGCGCAGGGGGCAACGTCACGGTCAACACCCAGGGCGACGCCCGCCTGGAAGGCACGGAAGTGGCCGCCGGCAACAAGGCCGCCATCAAGTCCGAGACCGGCAGCGTCACCCTGGACGCGGCCAGCAGCACCACCCACGAGGAATCCAGCGGCTTCGGCGTCCATGCCGAATTCGGCTCCACCAAGTCAGGCGGAGAGCGGGAGAGCAAGAGTGCCCTGGGCGGCAGCTATGCCAGCGGCAAGAGCGATTCCACCACCCAGGCCGGCGCCAGCATCCAGGGCAGCCAGGTGGAAATCTCCGCAGGCAAGGACGCGACCCTGCGCGGCACCCAGGTGGAAGCCACGGAGAACGCATCCGTCACGGCGGGCGGCAAGGTGGATCTGCTGGAATCGGTGAACAGTGAAAGCGGCTCCTCCTTCGGCATATCCGGCAAGGCCACCGGCATGAATCTGCAGAAACCCGACGGGACCAAGACCTCCTCCCAGTACGGCGGCGCCAACGTCAACGTGTCGAATGAAGAGCGCAAGACCGGCACCGCCACCCGCATCCAGGCCGGCGGCGACCTCACCGTCCAGGGCAGCGGCATCACCTCCCAGGGGGCTGACCTCCAGGCCGGCGGGGCCGTGAACAGGGAAGGCACCGTCACGGAGTCGCAGCTGACGGATGTGGACAAGGGCATGAAGATCGATCTCAACGTGGACGGGCTGCGCAAGAACGCCCCCAAGGCGAAGTAGCCCCCGCCAAGCCCCCCCGGGCAATGGATGTTCAGCCCGGGGGGGCGGCATGCCGCCGCTTGAGGGCGTGGCGATGGGCCAGGCCCACCACCACCAGGCCCAGGCCGAAGGCCACCAGGGTGGGGCGGATACCGATGTGCTCCGCCAGGCTGCCCATCACCAGGCTGCCGATGGGGGCGATGCCCAGGAAGGAAAGCGTGAAGGCGGACATCACCCGGCCCCGCATGTCGTCCCGCACCCAGTGCTGCAAGAGGGTGTTGGTGCCGGCGGCGCTCAGCACCACGGCAAAGCCCACCACCATGAGGATGGGATAGGCCAGGGCGTGGATCGTGTTCAGGCCGAACAGGGCCAGGGCCGCCCCGCCGATGGGCACGACCAACGACACCCGCCGTCCCAGCCCCTCCACGGAAGGCCGCGTGCTGAGGAAGATGGCCGCCAGGAAGGAGCCGGCCCCGGCGCTGCCCACCAGCAGGCCCAGGGTGCGGGCGTCGCCGCCGAACTCCGCCTTGGCCACCATGGGCATCAGCACCACGTAGGGCGTCAGCAGAAAGCTCACCGCCGCCACCAGCATGAGGAACATGCGGATGTCGGCATGGCCCAGGGTGTACTGCAGGCCATCCTTCAGGGCCTGCAAGGGGTGCTTGGAGGCATCCCCGTTGGGCCGCGCGTGGAGCGCCAGCAGGGCCAGCATCACCGCCAGGTAGGACAGGGCATTCAGCAGGAAGCACACCGCCTCCCCCACCCAGGCGATGACAAAGCCCGCCAGGGCCGGGCCCAGGAAGCGGGACACGTTCACCAGCATGGAATTCAGGGCGATGGCATTGGGCAGCAGGGACCGGTCCTCCACCAGATGCACCAGCAGGGACTGGCGCGCCGGCAGGTCCACGGCGTTGATGCAGCCCAGCAAAAAGGCCAGGCCCAGCAGCAGGGGCGCCGTGATCCACCCCTGCCAGGTCAGCACCGCCAGGGCCAGGGCCTGGAGCAGGGACAGGGCCTGGGTCCACAGCATCAGCCGGCGCCGGTCCATGCGGTCCACCCACACGCCCCCCAGCAGGCCGAACAGCAGGATGGGCGCCTGGCTGGCAAAGCCCAGCAGGCCCAGCACCAGGGCGGAACCGGTCAGCTTGTAGGCCAGCCAGCCCATGGCCACCTGCTGCATCCAGGTGCCCGCCATGGAGACCAGCTGGCCGCCGAAGTAGATGCGGAAATCCCGGGAGCGCAGGGCGCGGAGGGGGTGGGCGAGGACGGCGGACATGGAACGGTTTTCTTGCGAAGTCTCGACGCGGGCGTTCCGGATCAATGGCGCCCCATCAAGGGGAATGACAGGATGGCGAGAGCATAGCCGACTCCCATGCCCGCCCGGGCAAAGCCTTGCAGTGCCCTTGGTTGCCCGCCCGAAGGGCGGGGGCTAGGATGATTTGAACAATGACAAGAACGATACGGGCGGCCCGCCATGGGGCAAGCCGGCCGGGATGGCGGGCGGACATGCCCGCGTCGTTGACGAGAGGAGCGCGAAATGGTGATCACCAACAAACAGTCCGGCACCAACGTCCATGAGATTGCCGACGGGATCTATCGCATCAGCACGCCGGTGACCATTCCGGGCGGCGGCTTCACCTTCAACCAGTACCTCATCGCCGGCGAGGAACCCCTGCTCTTCCACACGGGGCTGCGGAAGATGTTTCCCCTGGTGCGCCAAGCGGTGGCAAGCGTGCTGCCGCCCCGGAACCTGCGCCACATCGCCTTCTCCCACGTGGAGGCCGACGAATGCGGCTCGCTGAACGAATGGCTGGCCGTGGCACCCGGCTCGGCGCCCCTGTGCGGCACCATCGCCGCCATGGTGTCCATCAGCGACCTGGCCGACCGGGCGCCCCGGGCGCTGGCCGACGGCGAAACGCTCGCCCTCGGAAAACACACCGTCGTCTGGCATGACGCCCCGCACATGCCCCATGCGTGGGAATGCGGCTTCCTGATGGAAACCCGCACCCGCACGCTGCTGTGCGGCGACCTGTTCACCCAGGGCGGGGCGGATCACCCCCCCATCACCGAGTCGGACATCCTCGGGCCCAGCGAGGCGTTCCGCCACGAAATGGACTACTTCTCCCACACCAGGCATGCCCGCCCCATGCTGGAGCGACTGGCCCAGGCCAGCCCCACGACCCTGGCGTGCATGCATGGCAGCGCATGGCACGGCGACGGCGCGACGCTGCTGCGCGGGCTGGCGGACGCGATATCAGCGTGAACGACGCCGGTACAAGCGTGGTCCCGCCCCCCCACCCCCAGACAGTGGAACGCCTGCCCGCAAGCAGGCCCGCCTTCCCGGCTTGCCAGCGGTGATGCCCGGCGGTACAAAGCGGGAAACACAACAATTCCCAGGGAGAACGCCTTGAATCCGGCAAGCACCAGGACCAATGGGGAAACCAATCGGGAAGCCCCCCTTCAAGCCCACCCGGCCGGCCGGGCCGGCGTGCGCAAGAAGCTCGACGCCGGCCAACCCGGCACCCGGCGCTATCTCAGGCAATTCGGTGAATCGCTGGTGTGCGTGCGCTACCGGCACCACGCGGACGGCAGGCGGTACACCACGGTGGAGATCGTGGTGGATGAACGCCACAGCCTGCCCATGACCCACCATGCCTCCCTGCCCCCGACTGCCATGGTGGCCGTCAGGATCGACTACGCCGACTCCGAATCCAGGGCCTGGGCCAAGGCAGCCGGCGCCCGCTGGGATGCCAGCCGGAAAGCCTGGATCATGGACATGGAAACGGCCCATCGGCTGGGCTTCAAGGAACGCATCCTGGGGGTAGTGAAATGAATTGCCATATATGGAAATGGGCAGATGTATCCATGGCCAGATATGGAATTCGCGTGCCCATACATGGGTCATTTTTTCCACATATGGAAAGTTTTCCATATGTGGGTTTGATGTCTACTTCACGTTCTTCAGACGATAGCGCTCCGTTTGAATAAAACCGTACAGGTTACTCAAAGAACCCTGGGTATATACAGCGCGGAAAAATTGCTATTTAGCGGAGCGCTAATTGCGCGCACGCTTAACGCGCAGCGTTAAGACGGACGAGCACTTTGCGCTCCGGAGGAAGCCAAGAAAACCTGCGGGATTTTCGAGGGAGGTTGAGCATGACAAGGCATCACCCATGGTCCGCGCCATCGCTGTAGAACAGCTCGTTAGAGCGGACACCGCTCGCGTTGCGAGCGGCTACGCCCCTACGGGGTGCCGCACAACTCGAATACGTTATGCGTTTAACCCAGGCTAAGGGAGGCCGACAATGAAAACATTGGCATCAGTTATCGTAATGCTTCTCATGGGCGCGGTTTGGTTGATCTATATCGGCGGCGGCCTCGCCCTAGCCGGGCTTTTTATCTACGGCATTTATGTGTTGTTTGCGAAGTCAATAGGCTTTGGCCTAATGCTTATCGGCGCCTCCGTGGTCGGAGGTTGGCTAATTCAGATTCTGTTTGGTCTCCTCATGGCCACAGCACTTGCTGCTACGGCGGGGGTAACGGCAGCATTAGGCGTAGTTGACCGCTGGAACAACAAGGAGAGCTAATCGCATGGAAGCAGATATTTCCGTCTGGCTAAGAGTTGGGGCCGTTATTGGCGCCATATCGGTCATGCTCTATGGCCTCCACAAGATATTTGAGCGATTAACCGCAAAACAGCAAGGATTCGGGCCAAACACATTGAAGGCTATTGGAGTCATTTTGTTTTTGCCAACGCTCCTTATTCTTGCCGTTCTCACTGACTTCAAGACTGAAACGCTAGCCGCATTATTAGGCACAGTGGCAGGGTATGTTTTATCAAACTCGAAGTCGGATGATAACTAAGCGCAAAAATTTCTACTCATGTTAAAAATTTAGGAGATTCCATGTTCCGCAAAGCCCTTCGCATGACAGTTATCGCATCACTTGCCGGATGTGCAACCAATGTGACCATGACAGGCAAAGCCCATCCTCCTGTTCCACCGACGCACGTAAAAATTTTGTTCAAGGAAAAACCGAAATGCGATTACGAGGAACTTGGCTTTATTTCAACTCCCGCAAAATGGAATCAAAACATTGCAATTGAATCAGCCCGAGAAAAGGCCGCGGAAATCGGAGCAGATTATTTGGTCGTCGAAACGGTGCTAACAAATATGTACAACGATGCTGTCGTGAGCGCCATGGCGTATAAATGCGGCCCAGTGGACAGAGAAAAAGTCGATGTTAATCCGGGCAAGTAAATCCAGTGATCGCCTGCACGCATAACACATCATTCCACCGGACCGGCCAAAGCTGCGCTTTGTCCGGCCGGTGAATTCAGACGTTAGCCGTCATGATCCAACCGCTATTCAACGCAGTTGACGACCAGTGGGTGGTGATGATCGGTCGATATATTTTGAACATGGGTGCCGTCGAAGCCGCGACCAGATTGCTAATCACTCGAATTCTCGGAAACGATAGTGCGCCTATTTTTCGTGATGACTTGAGCGCTCGAATTGGGTTTATCCGATCGCGCTTTCCTAGAAATGACCCAGCTAGGCACAAGTGGGCGATGAATGCCTTTGAAGTTGCCGCAAAACACACAGGGTTCAGAAATATCGTCGCGCACAGCCCACTTGCAATTACCGGGCATGAGGACGGAACATTCAAGATTCAAGGCATCATCGACTTAACCCCGAAAGACAAGACCCTCTCGGCCCAGCTAATCTCACTCGAAGAACTGACAGGGCGCGTAAATGAATCAGCAGCGCTCGGTCGACAATTGTTGGAAATGCAGAACGACTTTCCTCAAACCGCCGGCTAACATGGCGCTCGACCTCGCTCCCTTCGGTCGCTGGACGCTGCGCGATAAAGCCGCGCAGCGCCGGTCAGCTCTACGTTGGGCATAGGAGAAACCATGTTCTCGTTCTTTAAACCAAAAATTCACGAGCCGGAAGATGAGCAGCTTGCAGAGGTGTCGAAGTCGCCCCTCGGGGTTATATGCGCCTCTGGGTTAAGTTGCGACCAACTTCCAAACGCGCAGGGACCATTCGGTACCAGCTACAACAATCCTATCCCGGTAAATGGGTCAGTCGGTACCTTCAAATATCTGAACAAACTCCATGCACCGACCGGCGCTGTTTACTATCATCGCCTCGGCAGCCTCAACGCCGACGTAAGTGATAAGCCAATTGACGCATATGAGCTTGTTACATGGAGCGGAGACTTCTGGGATATCTTGTTCTTCGATGTTTACCATCCCCGTCGCTCCAACAAAGCGCCCGAAGGTTATTCACTTCGCTCATACAAAACTAATCCGCTTGGCGATATTCCGTTCGGATTCGGCGCTGACCTATTTTGCCCTGACTTCCCTTATGACCTCCCTCTTGCGGTTGAGCGTGTTATGGGCATGGCAGCATTGGGCCGCAGAGTCAAAGAGCGCGTAGAAAAAACGGATTACGTAAGACCTGCATCTCATGAAAATAAAGTCCTGGCTATTCGAAGTCGTCTTGCATCAATGAAGCCCTTGTAATGTCCAACAAGACATTCCAGCGGGCGTTCTTGCCTTCGCTTCGCTCCAGCAAGCCCGCAGCCGTTCTGCGCATGAAAGCCAGCGTGTCAGAATAGTAGGCTTCAAAACCAATGGTGTACTGACCTTTGGATGGGGGATGATCATGAAATACAGCGACGTGGATTTTTTGGTATCAGCGATACAAAATCCTAAACCAGAAATAGAGCACAGCGATTTTGTGAAAAAACTTAACGCAAACGAAATTCGCATCTACGTCGACAAAAACAAAGCTGGTTATTTGTATGGTGCAAGGCATCTATTATCAGACCGGCTCCGCACTCAACAGGCTTTAGCCAGAGCCTTAGCATTCGGCGGTGTGCTTGCAGGTATTGTCTCATTTTTTTTGGCGCCATGGTGGATTGCTACAACAATCCTCATTTTTGGCATTGCAATGTTTCCTCGGGCACAAAACCTTGCCGCGAAAGGCGTATTAGCAGAAAGCATTACCAACCCATATGTATATGCCGTTGCTATCGCAGAAGGAGTGTTGCATATTAAAAAAGAGGGCAATAGGAAATGAATAATAGTCCTGTCGTTGTCGAAATACAACCAGAAGTGGTAAAGCATATTCTGGCAAGAATACTTGTCAAGGCGCTTGCCGTATGTATATTTGTCTTAATTATTGGAATCTTCGCCGACATAGCTGACTCTAATATCCTAATCGTTTGG
>CAZREY010000016.1:0-16649 GCA_964599015.1 uncultured Thiobacillus sp. | reverse complement strand
GGTCTCAGCTTTGCTGTTTGTCCTTGACCTCGCCTTCGATGGTGGTGCCCTTTTCCTCGCTGCGGGGCAGTTCCGTGGGCTTGTTCTTCTCCTCGCCCATGGCCTCCTTGAAGTTTTTCACCGCGCCCCCCAGGTCGCCGCCGATATTGCGCAGCTTCTTGGTGCCGAACACCAGCAGCACGATCACCAGAACGATCAGCCAATGCCAGATGCTGAAGGAACCCATAGTTTCTCTCCTCGAAAATTACATGGGGCGGAGGCGTCCGCCACCCATTACATGGACATGCAAGTGCATGACTTCCTGGCCGCCGCCCCGGCCGGTATTGATCACGGTGCGGAAGCCGTCCGCCAGCCCCTGTTCCCTGGCCAGCAAGGGCGCCAGCAGCAGGATGCGTCCCAAGAGCTGTTCATGCCGCGCATGGGCGTCTTCCAGGGAAGCGATATGCTCCTTGGGCACGATCATGAAATGCACCGCGGCCACCGGGTTGATGTCATGGAAGGCGATGAGGTCGCTGTCCTCATGCACCTTGCGGCAGGGGATCTCGCCCGCGGCGATCCTGCAAAAGATACAGTCACTGCTCATGGAAGTTCCTCGCGGGAAACCGCATTCGCATTTCGTGAAGCCTTTTCCTCAATGCCCGACAGCCCCTCCCGACGGGCCAGTTCATCCAGGACCTCCCGGGGGCTGATGCCTTGCTGGGCCAGCAGGACCAAGCTATGAAACCATAGATCGGCGGTTTCGTAGATGACATTTTCCCGCACGCCATCCTTGGCGGCCATGATGGTTTCCGCCGCCTCCTCCGCCACCTTCTTCAGGATGGCATCCAGGCCCTTGGCGTACAGCTTGGCCACGTAGGACGACTGGGGATCGGCCTGCTTGCGGGCCTCCAGGGTGGCGGCCAGGCGGTCGAGAATGTCTGGACTCATTTCTTGTATATCTCGTGGGGGTCCTTCAGCACGGGTTCCACGGCCTGCCATCTCCCGCCTTCCAGGCGATGGAAGAAGCAGCTGTGGCGCCCGGTATGACAGGCGATGCCGCCCACCTGCTCCACCTTCAGCAGGATCACGTCCTCATCGCAGTCGGTGCGGATCTCCGCCACCTTTTGCGTGTGGCCGGATTCCTCGCCCTTGTGCCACAGCTTCTTGCGGGAACGGGACCAGTACACGGCCTCGCCCTTCTCTGCGGTCTGCTTCAGGGCCTCCCGGTTCATCCAGGCCACCATGAGGATGTCGCCGGTGGCCGCGTCCTGGGCGATGGCCGGGACCAGGCCTTCCTCGGACCAGTTGATCTTGTTGAGCCAGGCTTCGGATGTCTTGCTCACAAGCGCACCTCGATCCCCTGGTCCCGCATGTGGCGCTTGGCCTGTTCCACGGTGTACTCGCCAAAGTGGAAGATGCTGGCGGCCAGCACGGCGTCGGCGCCGCCCTGCTTCACGCCGTCGGCCAGGTGCTGCAGGGTGCCCACGCCGCCGCTGGCGATGATGGGAATGCTCACCGCATCGGAGATGGCCCGGGTCAGGTTCAGGTCGAAGCCGATCTTGGCCCCGTCCCGGTCCATGCTGGTGAGCAGTATCTCTCCCGCCCCCATGGCCTCCATGCGGCGGGCCCACTCCACGGCGTCCAGCCCGGTGGGCTTGCGCCCGCCATGGGTGAATATCTCCCACTTGGGGTGGTCGCCCCACACGGTCTGCTTGGCGTCGATGGCCACCACGATGCACTGGGAGCCGAAGCGGTCGGAACAGTCCTTCACCAGTTGGGGATTGGTGACGGCGGCGGTGTTGATGGACACCTTGTCCGCCCCGGCGTGGAGCAGGCGGCGCACGTCTTCCACGGCCCGCACGCCCCCCCCGACGGTGAGGGGGATGAAGACCTGGGCGGCCACGGCCTCGATGATGTGCAGGATCAGGTCCCGGTCGTCGGAACTGGCGGTGATGTCCAGGAAGGTCAGCTCGTCGGCCCCCTGCTCGTCATAGCGGCGCGCGATCTCCACCGGGTCCCCCGCGTCCCGCAGGTTGACGAAGTTGACCCCCTTCACGACGCGGCCGGCGGTCACGTCCAGGCAGGGGATGATGCGTTTGGCGAGGCCCATGTATTTAATGGCTTATTTGCCGCCGGAGAGTTCGTCCGCCAGGGCCTGGGCGGCAGTGAAGTCCAGGGTGCCCTCGTAGATGGCGCGGCCGGTGATGGCCCCCATGATGCCCTCGTCCGCGACGGCGCAGAGCTTGCGCACGTCATCCAGGTTGGTGATTCCGCCGCTGGCGATGACCGGGATGGTGAGGGCCTGGGCCAGCTTCACGGTGGCCTCGATATTCACGCCGGAGAGCATGCCGTCCCGGCCTATGTCCGTGTACACCACGGACTCCACGCCGTAGTCCTCGAAGCGCTTGGCCAGGTCCACCACGTCGTGGCCCGTCACCTTGGACCAGCCTTCCACCGCCACCTTGCCGTCCTTTGCGTCCAAGCCGACGATGATGCGGCCCGGGAAGGCGACGCAGGCGTCGTGCAGGAAGCCCGGGTTCTTCACCGCCGCGCTGCCGATGATGACGTAGGTGATGCCGTCGTCCAGGTAGCGCTCGATGGTGTCCAGGTCGCGGATGCCGCCGCCCAGCTGCACGGGGATCTCATCGCCCAGGGCATCGGTGATGGCCTTGACCGCCTTCTCGTTCACGGGCTTGCCGGCAAAGGCGCCGTTCAGGTCCACCAGGTGCAGGCGCCGGGCGCCGCTGGCCAGCCACTTCTGGGCCATCTCCGCCGGATTGGCGGAAAACACCGTGGCGCTGTCCATCTCGCCCTGCTTGAGGCGAACACATTGCCCATCCTTCAGATCAATCGCGGGAATGATCAACATGCCGATACGTCCTTACACGTCCCAGGTCACAAAGTTGGCGAGCAGGCGCAGGCCGGCGGCCGCGCTCTTCTCCGGGTGGAACTGCACGGCGAACAGGTTGTCCCGGGCCACCGCGCAGGCGAATTCGAAAGGATAGCGGGCCGTGCCGGCCACCACGTCACGGTCGGCGGGGTCGCAGTAGTAGCTGTGCACGAAATAGAAACGCTCGTTGTCGCCGATGCCTGCCCAGAGGGGGTGGGCCCGTGCGTGGCGCACCTCGTTCCAGCCGATGTGGGGCACCTTGAGTTTATTCCCGGCTTCATCGTGCATGGCCTCCGCCGGAAACAGGCGCACGTTGCCCGGCAACAGCCCCAGGCCGGCGCAGTCACCTTCCTCGGAATGATCGAACAGGGCCTGCATGCCCAGGCAGATGCCCAGGAAGGGCTTATCCACAGCAGCCGCCTTCACAGCCCCGGTCAGGCCGCGGCTGTCCAGTTCGCGGATGCAGTCCGCCATGGCCCCCACGCCTGGGAAGACCACCCGCCCCGCGGCCGCGATGACCGCCGGGTCCGAGGTCACGGCGATGCGGGCATCGGGGGCCACGTGCTCGAATGCCTTGGACACGGAGAGCAGATTGCCCATGCCGTAATCGATGATGGCGATGTCCGTCATGTCAGCACGCGCCGGGCCGCCCCAAGTGTGCGGACACCCCCTCGGAGGGCCGTGAGCTCAGCGAACATGGGGGTCGTTTCATTTCAGAGCGTGCCCTTGGTGGACGGTGTGACGCCGCCCATGCGGGCATCCATCTCCAGGGCCATGCGCAGGGCGCGGCCGAAGGCCTTGAATATGGTTTCGGCCTGGTGGTGGGCGTTCACACCCCGCAGGTTGTCCACGTGCAGGGTGACGCCGGCATGGTTGACGAAACCCTGGAAGAACTCCCGGAACAGGTCCACATCGAAGTCGCCGATGCGGGCCCGGGTGAAGTCAACATGGAACTCCAGGCCGGGGCGGCCGGAGAGATCGATCACCACCCGGGACAGGGCCTCGTCCAGGGGTACATAGGCATGGCCGTAGCGGCGGATGCCCTTCTTGTCTCCCACGGCCTTGGCGAAGGCCTGGCCCAGGGTGATGCCGATATCCTCGGCGGTGTGGTGGGCGTCGATATGCAGGTCGCCCTTGGCCTGGATGTCCAGGTCCACCAGGCCGTGGCGGGCCACCTGGTCCAGCATGTGCTCCAGGAAGGGCAGGCCCGTGCTGAGGTTGCATTTGCCGGTGCCGTCCAGGTCCAGGACGACGCGCACCTGGGTTTCCAGGGTGTTACGGGAGAGTTCGGCTTGCCGCATGGGGATGACGTGTCGAGACGTGGAGTCGCGTGGTGATATTGCGAATATGTCTTGCAGAAAGCGTCGTGTACGCTGGAACGTGATCCGTAAAGTCGCGTGAAGCGGGGAAATATGGCCGCATGATAACATCAGCCGCACCCGGGAATTCCAGCCCGGCCGCAGACTTTTTCACAGACTTTTTCACGGTTTCGCCGTCAGGCTCCACCCATTTCGAACCCGCGCCTATGAACCGTTACTGGAGCGCCGTCGCCAACGGCCTCACCCCCTACGTGCCCGGCGAGCAGCCCAAGCTGCCGGACCTGATCAAGCTCAACACCAACGAGAATCCCTACCCGCCCTCCCCCCGGGTGCAGGAGGCCCTGGGCGCCGAGGTGGCGGACACCCTGCGCCTGTACCCGGACCCCAACTCGGACCGGCTCAAGGCCGCCATCGCCGCCTACCATGGGGTCACCCCCCGCCAGGTGTTCGTGGGCAACGGCTCCGACGAAGTGCTGGGCCACGCCTTCCTGGGGCTGCTGAAGCATGACGCCCCCCTGCTGTTCCCGGACGTGACCTACAGCTTCTATCCCGTGTACTGCGGGCTGTATGGCATCGAGGGCCGCACCGTGCCCCTGGACGACGACTTCGCCATCCGGGTGGACGACTACCTGGCGGCTCCGGCCTGCGGCGCCGTCATCTTCCCCAATCCCAACGCCCCCACGGGCCGGCTGCTGCCGCTGCCTGAGATCGAGCGGCTGGTGGCGGGGAAGCCCGACGTGGTGGTGGTGGTGGACGAGGCCTACATCGACTTCGGCGGCGAGTCGGCCATCGCCCTGGTGGACCGCTTCCCCAACCTGCTGGTGGTCCAGACCCTGTCCAAGTCCCGCTCCCTGGCGGGCCTGCGGGTGGGCTTCGCCGTGGGCCACCCGGACCTGATCGAGGCCCTGGAGCGGGTGAAGAACAGCTTCAACTCCTACCCCCTGGACCGGCTGGCCATCGCCGGCGGGGCGGCCGCCCTGGAAGACAGGGAACATTTCGAACGCACCCGCCAGGCCGTCATGGCCAGCCGGGAGCAATTGACCACGGACCTGACTGGCCTGGGATTCGAAGTCCTGCCTTCAAGCGCCAACTTCATCTTCGCCCGGCACCCCAAACGGGATGCGGGTGAACTGGCCGCCGCCCTGCGGGCCCGCAGCATCATCGTGCGCCACTTCAGGCAGCCCCGCATCGACCAGTTCCTGCGCATCACCATCGGCACCGATCAGCAGTGCGGCGCCCTGGTGCGCGCGCTGAAGGAAATCCTCGCCCAATAAACGTCACCCCGGCGGAAGCCGGGGTCCAGAGACACTGGATGCCGGCCTCCGCCGGCATGACAGCCAGGTTATTGGCCGAAGCGATACTCGGCGGAGCGGCCGTGGGCCTGGAGACCCTCGCCGTAGGCCAGGGCCGCGGCGATCTCGCCCAGGGTTTTGGCCCCCGCCTCGGACACCTGGATCAGACTGGATCGCTTCTGGAAGTCGTACACCCCCAGGGGCGAGGAAAAGCGGGCCGTGCGGGAGGTGGGGAGCACGTGGTTGGGGCCGGCGCAGTAGTCCCCCAGGGCCTCGCAGGTGTGGCGTCCCATGAAGATGGCGCCGGCGTGGCGGATCATGGGCAGCATGGACTGGGGGTCCGCCACGGACAGTTCCAGGTGCTCGGGGGCGATGAAGTTGGCGATGTCCGCCGCCTGGGCCAGGTCGCGGCAGAGCACCAGGCCGCCCCGGTTGCCGATGGAGGTGGCGATCACCTCCTGGCGGGGCATGGTGGGCAGCAGCCTGGCGATGCTGGCCTGGACCGCGTCCAGGAAGGCGGCGTCCGGGCTGATGAGGATGGACTGGGCCAGCTCGTCGTGTTCCGCCTGGGAGAACAGGTCCATGGCGATCCAGTCCGGGTCCGTCTTGCCGTCGCAGATCACCAGGATCTCCGACGGCCCGGCGATCATGTCGATGCCGACGATGCCGAACACCCGGCGCTTGGCCTCCGCCACATAGGCGTTGCCCGGGCCCACGATCTTGTCCACCTGGGGGATGGTCTGGGTGCCGTAGGCCAGGGCGCCCACGGCCTGGGCGCTGCCGATGGTGAACACCCGGTCCACGCCGGAGATGGCGGCGGCGGCCAGCACCAGGTCGTTGCGCACGCCGTCCGGCGTGGGCACCACCATGATGAGTTCCTTCACCCCCGCCACCTTTGCGGGGATGGCGTTCATGAGCACGGAGGAGGGATAGGCCGCCTTGCCGCCGGGCACATACAGGCCCACCCGGTCCAGGGGGGTGACCTGCTGGCCCAGCACCGTGCCGTCCGCCTCGGTGTAGGTCCAGGACGCCTGGCACTGCTTCTCGTGGTAGATGCGCACCCGCTCGGCGGCCTGCTCCAGGGCGTGCAGCAGGCGCAGGGGCAGGTTGGCCTTGGCGGCCTCCAGGTCCGCCCGGCTCAATTCCAGCTCGCCCATGTCGGCGACCTGGAGGCGGTCGAAGCGGGCGGTGTATTCCATCACCGCGCCATCGCCCCGGGCCCGCACCGCGCCCAGGATCTCGGTCACCGCATGCTGGATGCCGCTGTCGGTGGCGTCGTTGAAGGCCAGGAGCTGGGCCAGCCGGGCCTGGAACTCCGGCATGGAGGCATCGAGTCGGGTGAGTTTGGGGATATCCATGGTCATACAGGCTCTTGGTGTGGATTAGTCACGCATCAGGCGGAAGATCAGGTGGTCATCGCGCCACTGCTCACGGCGCCCTTGAATGCCTCAATGATAGGGTGAATCCCGGCGTGCTTCAGCTTCAGGGCGGCCTGGTTCACCACCAGGCGGGAGCTGATGTCCATGATGGATTCCACCGCCTCCAGGTTGTTGGCCTTGAGGGTACCGCCCGTGGACACCAGGTCCACGATGACGTCGGACAACCCTACCAGAGGCGCCAGTTCCATGGAGCCGTAGAGCTTGATCAGGTCCACGTGGACCCCCTTGGCGGCGAAGTGCAGCCGGGCGGTGTTCACGTACTTGGTGGCCACCCGCAGGCGGGCGCCCCGCTGCACCTTGCCGGCGTAGTCGAAGCCCACGGGCACGGCCACCATCATGCGGCACTTGGCGATGTTCAGGTCCACGGGCTGGTAGAGCCCCTCGCCGCCATGCTCGATGAGCACGTCCTTGCCGGCGATGCCCATGTCGGCGGCGCCGTGCTGCACATAGGTGGGCACGTCCGTGGCGCGCACGATGATGAGGCGCACGTCGGGCCGGTTGGTGCCGATGATGAGCTTGCGGGAGGACTCCGGGCTCTCGTTGGGGGTGATACCTGCGGCCGCCAGCAGGGGCAAGGTCTCTTCGAAGATGCGGCCCTTGGACAGGGCCAGGGTGATGGTATCGCTCATGCCTTCGCTCGCCGGATGCGGGCCCCCAGGGCGCCCAGTTTCTGTTCGATGTGCTCGTAGCCCCGGTCCAGGTGGTAGATGCGCTCGATGTGGGTCTCCCCCTCCGCCACCAGGCCCGCCACCACCAGGCTGGCGGAGGCCCGCAGGTCCGTGGCCATGACCGTGGCGCCTTCCAGCTTGTGCACCCCGGTGACGAAGGCGGTGTTGCCGTCGATCTTGATGTCCGCCCCCAGGCGGATGAGTTCCACGGCATGCATGAAGCGGTTCTCGAAGATGGTCTCCCGGATCACGGCGCTGCCCTCGGCCACGCAGTTGATGACCATGAACTGGGCCTGCATGTCCGTGGGAAAGGCCGGGTAAGGGGCGGTGCGGATGGACACCGCCTTCAGCCGGGCCGGGGCCTGGATGAGGATGGACTCCGATCCCGGCACCTTCTCGCTGGTGATCTCGCAGCCCGCGTCCATGAGCTTGTCCACCACCGCGTCCAGGTAGCCGGCGGAGGTGCCGGTGAGGCGCACCTTGCCCCCCGTGGCCGCGGCGGCGCACAGGAAGGTGCCCGTCTCGATGCGGTCCGGCATGACCCGGTGCCGGGCGCCATGGAGCTTCTCCACGCCGCGGATGCGGATCACGTCGGTGCCGGCGCCGCTGATCTGGGCCCCCATGCTCACCAGGCACTGGGCCAGGTCCACCACCTCCGGTTCCCGGGCGGCGTTCTCGATGACCGTCTCGCCGTCCGCCAGGCAGGCGGCCATCATCAGGTTCTCGGTGCCGGTGACGGTGACCATGTCGGTGAAGATGCGGGCACCCTTGAGGCGGGTGGTCCTGGCGTGGACGTAGCCGTGCTCCACGGCCACCTCCGCGCCCATGGACTGGAGACCCTTGATGTGCTGGTCCACGGGCCGGGCGCCGATGGCGCAGCCCCCGGGCAGGGACACCCGGGCCTCGCCGCAGCGGGCCGCCAGGGGCCCCAGCACCAGGATGCTGGCGCGCATGGTCTTCACCATCTCGTAGGGCGCCACGGGGTTGTTGAGGCCGGAGGCGTCCAGGCTCACGTTGTGGCCGTCCCGGGCCACCTTCACGCCCATCTGCTCCAGCAGCTTGAGCATGGTGCCGATGTCGTTGAGTTCCGGCACGTTGGTCAGTTCCAGCGGCTCGCTGGTGAGCAGGGCCGCGCACAGGATGGGCAGGGCCGCGTTCTTGGCGCCGGAGATGGCCACCTCGCCGTTCAGGCGGGCGCCGCCGGTGACGACGAGCTTATCCATTGGCCGCCTGCCATTCTTCCGGGGTCAGGGTGCGCATGGAGAGGGCGTGGATCTCCGCTTTCATTTTGTCGCCCAGGGCCTGGTAGACCCGCTGGTGGCGGGCCACCGGCAGCTTGCCGGCGAACTCGGCACTGACGATGACGGCCTCGAAATGATGGCCGTCGCCGACGACCTTGATGTAGTCGCAGGGCAGGCCTGCGGCGATCCAATCCTGGATTTGCTGGGGAGTAACCATTTGAAAACTCGAAAAAATCAGTGGCGGAGTTTATAGCCCGAACGCAGCATCCACAAAGTGAGCATTGAGGACGCCAGGGCCGTGGGGGCCACCACCGCCAGCCCCAGCCAGGGATCGACATCCGACACGCCGAAGAAACCATAGCGGAATCCGTCGATCATGTAGAACACCGGATTGATGTGGGACACGGCCTGCCAAAAGGCCGGCAGGGAGTGAATGGAATAGAACACGCCGGAGAGGAAGGTCAGAGGCATGATGGCGAAGTTCTGCACCCCCGCCAGGTGGTCGAACTTGTCCGCCCAGATGCCCGCCACCATGCCGATGCAGGCGAAAACAGTGCCGGAGGCCACGGCGAAGGCGAGTATCCAGAGGGGATGGCGCAATTCCAGGTCCGTGAAGAACAGTCCCACCACCAGCACGCCCGCGCCGATCACCAGGCCCCGTACCAGGGCCGCCAGCATGTACGCCATGAAGAATTCCATGTAGGACAGGGGCGGCAGCAGCACGAACACGATGTTGCCCGTGATCTTGGACTGGATCAGGGAGGAGGAGGAGTTGGCGAAGGCGTTCTGCAGCAGGGACATCATCACCAGGCCCGGCATGAGGAAGGCGGTGTAGCCCACCCCCGGATAGACCTGCACATGGGCCTCCAGCACGTGGGAGAAGATGAGCAGATAGAGGAAAGCCGTGAGGATGGGGGCCGCCACGGTCTGGAGGAGCACCTTCCAGAAGCGCAGGATCTCCTTCCTGAACAGGGTCCAGAAGCCGGTAAAGGCAGTCAAGGCCGGGCCTCCCGCATCACCTTTATGAACACCTCCTCCAGGTCCGGCTGGCCCACCGCCAGATCCTTCACGCCGACCCCCGCCTGGCGCAGGCCCGCCAGGATGCCCTCCAGTTCGGCGTAGTCCGGCAGGTCCAGGAAATAACGCTTACCCTCCCGTCCCTTGAGCCGGGGCAGGAGAAAGGCGGGCAGTTCGGCGTCGATCTCCAGTTCCAGGCGGCGTTCCGCCCCGGCCCGCATCAGATTGGCGGTGCGGTCCAGGGCCACGATGCGGCCCTCCTTCAGCATGGCCACCCGCTGGCACAGGGTCTCCGCCTCTTCCAGGTAGTGGGTGGTGAGCAGGATGGTGTGGCCCTGGATGTTGAGCTGGCGGATGAAGGCCCACAGGGACTGGCGCAGTTCCACGTCCACGCCGGCGGTGGGCTCGTCCAGCACGATCACGGGAGGGCGATGCACCAGGGCCTGGGCCACCAGGGCGCGGCGCTTCATGCCGCCGGACAGACGGCGCATGTTGGTGTCCGCCTTGTCCGCCAGGCCCAGATGGGCCAGGAGTTCGTCTATCCAGGCATCGTCCCGGCGCAAACCGAAATAGCCCGCCTGGAACACCAGGGATTCCCGCACCGTGAAGAAGGGGTCGAACACCAGTTCCTGGGGCACCACGCCAAGCTGGCGGCGGGCTTGGCGGTAATCCCGAACCACGTCATGGCCCATCACCTGGACGCTGCCCGACGTGGCCCGGGCCAGGCCCGCCAGGATGCTGATGAGGGTGGTCTTGCCCGCGCCGTTGGGCCCCAGCAGGGCGAAGAACTCCCCCTGCTCGATGTCCAGGTCCACGCCGCGCAGGGCATGGACCCGCGGAAAGGCCTTCTCCAGGCCGCGAATGCGGACCGCCGGGGTCATGGTACGGAAGCTTAGAGGTGCTCCGCCACGCCGTAGAGCTTGGCCAGGCTGAGCAGGCTTTCGGAAACGGACTGGATTTCGATGTGTTGCCCCCGGGCTTCGGCGAATCGCCGCAACCCCAGGATCAGGCTGATGGCGGAGGAATCCATGTGTCCCACCCGGGACAGGTCGAAGCCCTGCACGCCGTCCTGGATCGCCGCCTTTCCCTGGTCCAGCATGCGGGTGGCGTGCTCCAGGGTCAGATCGCCCTCCAGGTAGGCCACCTGGCCGTCGACCCTCAGTTCGGCGCGTTCCGGCTTGCGCATCAGCGGGTCAGCTCCGCGGGCGGCTTGTTGCGGCGCTGGAGCGCGACCACCAGGCCGTCGATGCCGTTTTTGCGCACCTCGGAGTTGAAGGAGTTGCGGTAAACGGTGACCAGGCTCACGTTGTCCACCAGCACGTCGAACACCTTCCAGTTGCCGTTCTTCTTCTCCATGCGGTAGTCGATGGGAATGGGCGGCGCACCGGGCTTGCTGACCTCGGTGTTGACGGTGACTTCCTCGGCACCGGGGGCGGCATTGAAGGGCTTGAACTCGATCTTGTAGTCCGCCACGCTGGAGATGGCCGAGGAATAGGTCCGCACCAGCATGGTCCGGAACTCGTCCACCAGGGCCTGCCGCTGCTCGGGCGTGGCCTTGGGCCAGTGCTTGCCCACCGCCAGTTGGGTCATGTGCTCGAAATCGAAATTCGGCAGGATCCTCTGTTCCACCAAGTCCAGGATTTTCCTGGAATTGCCATTCTTGATGTCCTTGTCCTGGCGCACGATGCGCAATACCTCGTTGGTGGTGTTCCTGGCCAGGGCGTCCGGCGCCACCTCGGCCCAGGCGGCCGGCACCATGGCCAGCGTGGCGGCCACAACGGCCGCCGACATCAGCGAAGACATCCAGCGATACATGTCACTATCCTCTTTCCGGTATTTCAAAATTGACCTTCAGGCTAAGCCAGAATTCGTTTCCGGGTATTAATTTACTGGGGGTCGGCCTCGTTTGCGCCATCCGCCTTGTTGTATAGAAACTGCCCGATCAGGTTCTCAAGGACCACCGCACCCTGGGTAAGTTTCAGGCTGTCGCCTTCCGCCAGCATTTTCTCCTCCCCCCCCGCCTCCAGCGCGATGTACTGCTCCCCCAGCAAACCGGAGGTCATGATGGCCGCGCTGGTGTCCCGGGGGAATTTGTACCGTTCATCCAGTTTCAGGCTCACCACGGCTTCATAGCTCTGGTTGTCGAAACCGATTTCCGACACCCGGCCCACCACCACGCCGGCGCTCTTCACCGGGGCCCGGGGCTTGAGGCCGCCGATGTTCTCGAAGCCCGCCTTCACCGTGTAGGTCTGGCCGCTCTCGAAGCCGGTCATGTTGCCCACCTTGAGGGCGAGAAACAGCAGGGCGCCCAAGCCGGCCACCACGAAAATGCCCACCCAGAGATCAAGGGTCACGCGCTGCATGGTCAAACTCCAGAAAACATGAATGCGGTCAGAATGAAGTCCAGGCCCAGGATGGCCAGGGAGGAAGTCACCACCGTGCGGGTGGTGGCCCGGGAGACACCCTCGGCAGTGGGGGGCGCGTCATAGCCCTCGAACAGGGCGATGGCCGTCACCGCGACGCCGAACACCACGCTCTTGATGACGCCGTTGAGGATGTCCTCGCGGAAGTCCACCGCCGCCTGCATCTGGGACCAGAAGGAGCCCTCGTCCACGCCGATGAGCACCACGCCCACCAGGTAGCCGCCGAAGATGCCCATGGCGGAGAACAGGGCCGCCAGCAGGGGCATGGAGATCACCGCGCCCCAGAAGCGGGGCGCTACCACCCGGGCGATGGGGTCCACCGCCATCATTTCCATGGCGGCGATCTGCTCCGTGGCCTTCATCAGGCCTATCTCGGCGGTGATGGCGGAACCCGCCCGGCTGGCGAACAGCAGGGCCGCCACCACCGGCCCCAGTTCCCGCACCAGGGATAGGGACACCAGTACCCCCAGGGCCTCCTCCGAGCCGTAGGTCTGCAGGGTCTCGTAGCCCTGCAATCCCAGCACCATGCCCACGAACAGGCCGGACACCAGGATGATGATGAGGGACAGCACGCCGGCGCTGAAGATTTCCTTTACCGTCAACTGGAAGCGGCTGAAGCTCTGGCCGGAGTGCAGCAGGGTCAGGACGAAGAAACGGGTGGCGGTGCCCATGCGCCAGACGCTGTTGATTACGCGCCGACCGATGCCGCGCAAGGTGTTGGGGACAAAGTCCATCATGGGCGCAGTTCCAGATCGGCGGCGTAACTCGGAGCCGGATAGTGAAAAGGCACGGGGCCATCCTCCTCGCCATGCACGAACTGGTGCACGAAGGGCTCGTCCGAGGCCCGGAGCTGGTCCGGCGTGCCTTCCGCCGCGATGATGCCTTCGGAGACGAAATAGACGTAATCCACCATGCGCAGGGATTCCTGGATGTCGTGGGTGACCACGATGGACGTAATGCCCAGGGTGTCGGTGAGGCGCCGGATCAGATTGCCGGTGACCCCGAGGGAAATGGGGTCCAGGCCGGCAAAGGGCTCATCGTAAAGAATCAGCCGCGGCTCCAGCGCGATTGCCCGGGCCAGGGCCACGCGTCGGGCCATGCCGCCGGACAGTTCGGAAGGCATCAGGTCGCTGGCGCCCCGCAGCCCCACCGCGTTCAGCTTCATGAGCACCAGGTCGTGGATCATCTCTTCCGGCAGATCCGTGTGCTCCCGCAGGGGAAAAGCCACGTTGTCGAACACCGACATGTCCGTGAACAGGGCGCCGAACTGGAACAGCATGCCCATGCGCCGGCGCAATTGGTAGAGCCCGGCGTTGTCGATGCGACTCATGTCCACGCCATCCACGGTCAGCAGACCGGTGGTGGGCCTGAGGGCGCCGCCGATCAGGCGCAGCAGGGTGGTCTTGCCGCCACCGGAGATGCCCATGATGGCGATGACCTGCCCACGCCTGGCGGTGAGGTTGATGCCCTTTAGCACCAATCGATCGCCGTAGGCGAAGGACAGGTCTCGGATTTCGATCAGGTTGTCTGACACTTAGCTTGTTCTTCTACGTAGCGGGTCAATTCTACAAGGGGCAACGTTCCAGGTGAAATTCGGTGCACGGCCGGGCTTCAAGCCATCAGGCCCAGAAGGTCCAGCAGGGTGCGCACCCTTTCCAGTTGAGACAGGTCGCCGTCCCGGCTCAGGACAAACCGGGGGCCTCCCTGCCCTTGTTTGAGCCTCTCGGCCAGTTGCTTGATGTCGCTGCGTTCATCAAACCAGGTGATGCGCCCGTCCTGGTCGGACAGGCACAGCGCCTTGCCCCGGAGCGGCTTCGGCACGAGCGTTCCCTCCGCCCCTTCCAGCAGGAACAAAAACCGGTCGTGGGTATCCTCCGCCCACCGCTCGAGCTCGTCTGTGGCCACTGCGCGCCACCGGTCCGCGGGCAGAAAGACACAATTGAACTGGGTGTTGTAAAAAGTGAGGCGCCATTCCGGCGGCATGTCTTCCGGATAGAAGCCGAGTTCCCACTTCGGCCATTCCCAGTCCAAGGCCCCCAGCAGGACCGCCTGATCCAACTCCCTACCCAACTCCCTATTCGGTTCATCCAGCAAGTGCACACCCCTCTTGTTCAGCTACGTAGCTGTTTTGCAACAGCGTCATGCGCAACTATAAAGACCACTTGGTAGGTTTTGCGAAGATTAGGACATACCGATATTCTGTTCCTCGCAGATTTCACCGTTGTCCGCCACCCTTACAGGAGATAGAAATGAAAGTTAAAACCCTGGTTGCCGCCCTGCTGGTCGCCGCTTCCCCCGCCGTTTTCGCTGCTGATGCCGCTCCGGCCGCCGCCCCCGCCGCTTCCGTGCCCCAGACCCCCGAAGCCTGGCTGGCCCGCATGACCGACTTCACCAAGAACATGTCCGCCTACAAGGACCCCAAGGTATTCGTGCCCTGGCTGAACGCCGTCACCGAGCCCGGTTTCTACACCACCATGGGCAACCAGATGCTGGAACCCGGCAACTGGCTGAACATGATGAACTCCATGACCCAGCCCGGCGCCTACACCAACGTCGCCGCCTTCGCCGACCCCAACGTCTACATGAAGTGGCTGGCCGCTTCCATGGACCCCAACTTCTACACCGCCGTGCTGACCCAGCTGTCTGACCCCGGCAAGCTGATGCGTTGGGCCATGTCTCCCATGGATCCCAAGCTGATGAACATGTTCCTGCAGACCCTGAACCCGAACATGTACCTGAAGTGGATGATGTCCCCCCTGGATCCCCGCAGCCTGCAGCTGATGATGGCCCCGGTGAACCCCAACCTGTACATGGGCTGGCTGGGTGCTTCCATGAACCCCGGTTCCTACGGCGACATGTGGAAGGGCTTCATGAACCCCGCCACCTACAGCGTACCCGCCTTCACCATCCCCACCATCCCGACCGCTCCGGTTGGCACCGCTACCCCCTGGACCGTGCCCACCGTGCCGGCCGGTACCTTCAACCCCTTCGACCCCAACGCCTGGACCCAGATGTTCCAGGTGCCTGGCTACGCCGCTCCGGCTGCCGCCCCCGCCGCCAAGTAATCGAAGGCGTTGCCATGAAAAACGGCTGCTTCGGCAGCCGTTTTTTTTCGTCCTCGATTTGCCGTTAGCACCGAATTACTCGCGCCGCCAGGTGGTGCCCTGGGGCCCGTCCTCCAGCACGACACCGGCGGTCTTCAGCTCATCGCGGATGGCGTCGGCGCGTTTGAAATCCTTGTTCTTGCGCGCGGCGAGGCGCTCATCGATCAAATCCTGGATATGCTTTTCGGAATAACCAATCGTTATGTTGGCTGTAGCTCCATCTGCAACAGCGTTCCCAGGCGTTGGGTTAATGACAACTGGACGTCCTTTCAAGAAATCATCAGCAGGTCTTTCCAGTAGTCCTAGTACACCCCCTAGAACCATGAGCAGGCCAGCCTTTGCTGGATCACGGCTCTTGTTGACCTCAACAGCTAGGTCGAACAGCACCGCCAGCGCCTCCGGCGTGTTGAAGTCGTCGTCCATGGCCTCCTTGAAGCGGGCGGCATGGGGCTGCGTCCAGTCGATGGCCTGCTCCGCCGCCTCAACGCCGCGCAAGGCGGTATACAGACGGGTCAAAGCCGCCTTGGCGTCATCCAGATGTTGGTCGGAATAGTTCAGCGGGCTGCGGTAATGGGCCCGCAGGATGAAGAAGCGCACCACCTCGGCGTCGTACAGCTTCAACACATCGCGTATGGTGAAGAAGTTGCCCAGGCTCTTGGACATCTTCTCGCTCATTCCATCCTTTTCCACCCGCACGAAGCCGTTGTGCAGCCAGTAGTTGACGAACTTGCAGCCGTGGGCGCCCTCGCTCTGGGCGATTTCGTTCTCATGGTGGGGGAATTGCAGGTCCTGGCCGCCGCCGTGGATGTCGAACTGACGTCCCAGCAGGTCCGAGCCCATGGCCGAGCACTCGATATGCCAGCCCGGCCGGCCCGGCCCCCAGGGCGAGGGCCAGGACGGCTCGCCCGGCTTGGCGGCCTTCCACAGCACGAAGTCCATGGGGTCCCGCTTGTGAGGGTCCACCTCCACCCGTTCGCCGGCGCGCAGATCCTCCAGGGACTTGCCGGATAGCTGGCCGTAGGTGGAGAAGGTGCCCACGGCGTAATACACGTCGCCGTTGTCTGCCGCGTAAGCGTGTCCACGATCGATGAGGGCCTGGATCATGGTGAGCATCTTGCCCACGTACTCCGTGGCCCGGGGCTCATGGTCCGGCGGCAACACCCCCAGGGCGGCGCTGTCCTGGTGCATGGCGTCGATGAAGCGCTGGGTCAGGGCGGTGAAGGCCTCGCCGTTCTCATTGGCCCATTCGTCCAGGTTGAATGTGTAGACGTTGCGGC
>CAZREY010000015.1:0-17231 GCA_964599015.1 uncultured Thiobacillus sp. | reverse complement strand
CCTGATCGAGGCGGCCATCACCCCGAAGACCCGGGCCATCATGCCGGTGAGCCTGTATGGTCAGCCGGCGGACATGGACGAGATCAACGCCATCGCCGCCAGGCATGGCCTGCCGGTGATCGAGGATGGGGCCCAGAGCTTCGGTGCGGAATACAAGGGGCGCAAGAGCTGCAATCTTTCCACCATCGGTTGCACCAGCTTCTTTCCCAGCAAGCCCCTGGGCTGCTACGGCGACGGCGGCGCCATCTTCACCAGCGACGATGCCCTGGCCAAGGCCATGCGCGAGATCCGCGTCCATGGCCAGGAACGGCGCTACCACCACACGCGCATCGGGGTGGGGGGGCGCATGGACACGCTGCAATGTGCCATCGTGCTGGCGAAGCTGGAGCGCTTTGATCGAGAGGTGGAGCAGCGTATCAGGATCGGGAAGAGCTATGACCGCATGCTTGCCGTGACCAAGGTGGTCAGGACGGTCTCGCAACGTCCTGACCGCAGCAGCGTATATGGTCAATACACGGTGTTTGCCAACGACAGGGCAGCCATTCAAGACAGGCTGAAATCTGCCGGTATCCCAACGGCAGTCCATTACCCGATACCGCTCCATCTCCAACCGGCGTTTGCATTTCTGGATACACCGCGAGGCAGTTTCCCCGTTGCTGAAACCACGGCGGAATCCGTCCTGAGCCTTCCCATGGGGCCTATGCTGAGGGAAAACGAGCAGGCTCGTGTCGTTCAGGTTCTCCTGGACATCAGTCTGTGATGCCTTGGCAGCCCCAGTCCTGCCATGCATGCATCCAGAACGCTGATGCGTGAATACCTGAAAAGCTTGGTGGGAGGCGGTGGTGTCAAGGTTGCGGCGCTCATTGTGGGTTTCGCGCTGCAACTGCTTTGCGTCAGGATCATGGGTGAGGAGGCTTATGGGCACTATATCTACGCCATGACCTGGCTGTCAGGCCTTCTCATCGTGGTGGTCTCCGCAGTGGATTCATCGGCCCTCCGCTTCATACCCCAGTACGACCGGCCTGAGTTGGCTACCCTGAAGTCGGGCTATCTCGCTTGGGCAACGAAACGCATGAACCGGAATCTCGTCTTGGTAATAGGCGGTGGAGTGCTGATGGGAATGGCATTGGCTCAAATGAATGCCAATTTTTCCCTGGGTGTCTTTCTTGTGTTGATGGTGAGCATCTATTCCAGCTCCAGGGGCATGCTGTTCGCGTCATCGCTCCAGGCCATGAAACACCCGGTAATTGCCCATTTCCCCAGAAGTGTGCTCCTACCGGTAGTGGCCATGGCAGGATTGGTGGTGTTTTATGGGCTGGGATTGCGCATCGGCGCTTTCGAGATGGCATGCATCTATGTGGTCGCCAGCTATCTTGCCTACTTTTTGGTTGCCAGGATGCATGGCTATGCAAATTCGGATGCCATAAAGGAGGTTGGCTCATTCAGTGAATCGGAACAGTGGCGGCGGTTTAGCAACCAGATGTTTCTGGTGGGGCTTTTGAATCTTCTGCTCTCCCGCTTCGATTTGCTGCTGCTTGGTGCTTACGTGCCGGCCGAGGAAGTCGGCATCTACAACGTCTGCGCCAGACTGGCCGAAATCTGTGCCCTTGCGCTGGTGGTGTCGAACATCTGGGTCGGCCCGATGATTTCCCGCCATTTCCATCGGCAGGAGCATGCCCAACTTCAACATCTGCTCACTTACTCCGGACGTTTGATTACAGCAATGACAGCAATCGCCGTTCTGGGTGTCGTCTTGTTCGGTCCAATGGTGCTTGGCTGGTACGGTCCCAATTTCCAAGACGGTTACGAGGCGTTGATCATTCTATCCGTCGGCCAACTGCTCAACGCACTTTTCGGTCCCGTCGGGTTCATGCTTACCATGACCGGCCATGGCGATGTTGCGTTGCGCATTTACGGCATTGCTGTGCTTGTCATGACTTCAGCGTCGCTGCTTCTGATTCCATCATATGGCATCGATGGTGCTGCATTGGCATCGGCGTTTGGGGTCGTGACCTGGAATCTGTTGATGTGCATCTACGTAGTCAGGAGACTGAAGCTGGACCCGACCGCGTTGGGGCTGTTGCGGGGCCGTCTGTGAAAAAACCGAACCTGTTCCTGATTGGCGGGGCGAAATGTGGAACGACTTCCATGGCCTCCTATCTGGGGGCGCATCCCGCCATTTACTGGTCTGACCCGAAGGAGCTTTGGTATTTCTGTCGTCCAGATTTCCCGGATAGTGGGGAACCGAAGAGGTTGGAACAGTACTTGGGTCATTTCAGAGCAAGCAATGCCAACCACCGCTATCTTGCGGAGGGATCAACCTCCTATCTTTATGCACCAGGAGCGGCGGCACGAATCCTCGAATTCAATCCGGAAGCACGCTTTATCGTCATGCTGAGGAATCCAATCGAGGCCGTGGTCTCGCTGCACCGCCAGATGCTACTGAACATGCAGGAGTCAGAATCCGGTTTTGAGAAAGCGTGGCGATTGCAGGATGTGCGCCGCAGGGGCCAGCGAGTGCCGCTAAAATGCAGTAACAACAAATACTTGCTGTACAGGGATTGGTGCCTGTGGGGAGAACAGCTCGATCGGCTGTTCCGTGTTGTTGAGCGCACGAAGGTTTGCATCATTCTTTTTGACGATTTCAAACTAAGTACGCGCGAGGAATATGAAAAGGTGCTGGCATTCCTGGGATTGGAGTCTGATAGGCGGGCGGAATTCCTAGTGGAAAACAGGGGCCGCAGCTTCAAGAATCAGTCCTTAGTCAACGGAATAGACAACTTCTTGGTGATAACAACAGCCTTGCGTCAAAAGCTCAAGCTGCGGCCACCCGGCATCGGCTTGTCTCGAGCCTTCCGGAAACTGCAGATGTCTCAACTTCAGCCAGCGAAAAGCATCTTGCTTCCCGAAGCCCTCCGGGCAGAGCTTGTAGAGGCATTTGCGAGTGATATCGCGTTATTGTCGCGACTGTTGCAACGTGATCTATCGCACTGGCTTCGGGCCGAAGCGCGTGATGTGACAGGCTAGTGAGCCACCACGGATATCCTCTTACCATGAAGTCGCTGTTCATCATGTCGGCCTCGCAATTGGAGCGGGATCCGCGTGTAAGGCGTCAACTGTTGGCTTTGTCCGGCCGATATCACACCATGGCCTGCGGTTATAGCCCGCCAGGCATCGAGGGTGTCGGGTTCATCCCCTTGACGCCAAGTCGTCTTTCGGGGTTCCGCAAGGTTATGGTGGCCCTGCAGCTCCTGAGCGGTCGGTTCCAGCAGTATTACTGGTCCCGCCCCGAAATCTCCGGCGTTTTGAAGTCGGCTCGAGGGCATCGTTTCGACGTCATTCTGGCCAACGATACCGCGGTGCTTCCCTTGGCGGCCCGGCTGGCACGGGAGCAAGGCGCACGGCTGGTCTTCGATGCTCATGAGTATGCGCCTCGCGAACTGGAGGACAATCTCAAGTGGCGCATCTTCTTTCAGCGTTATATCCAGTGGATCTGCCGTACCTTCCTGCCTCAGGTCGATGCCATGATGACCGTCTGTGAGGGCATCGCTACCGCCTATGCCAGGGAGTACAACGTTGCACCAGTGGTAGTCAGCAACGCACCGGCCTATGAAGACCTGATGCCGCAGCCGGTCGAACCCGAGTGTGTGCGTATCATCCATCACGGTGTTGCCAGTCCATCGCGCAAGATCGAGTTGATGATCGACATGATGGATCATCTTGCTCCGCGCTTTCATCTCGATCTGATGCTGCTGCCGAGTGATCCTGTCTACCTGGATAGCCTGAAGCGGCTGGCCAGCGGCCATGCCCGTATCAATTTCATCGAGCCGGTGCCAATGCCTGACATTTCCAGACATATTAACCAGTATGACATTGGACTGTTCCTGTTGCCCTTCAGTAATTTCAATTACCAGATGGCGCTCCCCAACAAATTCTTCGAATTTGTCCAGGCACGCTTGGCGGTCGCCATTGGGCCGTCGCCGGAAATGCGCAGGATTGCACAGCGCCATGGCTTCGCGGTGATCAGCGAGGATTTCCAGCCACGCTCCCTTGCCGAGCAGTTGAACCGGCTCAGTACGGATGAAATTTACGCCTTGAAAATCCGTGCCCATGCAGCAGCCAAAGAGCTCTGTGCCGAACACAACCGCGACCTCTTGGTGAGGCTGGTGGAGGGGGGGGCTCAATGAGGCGGTGTCCTGTCGCCGTGCGTGGGGAATCATTGTGTGTGGCCTAGCAGGGGTCTTTCAGGCAGGGACTGGGCACCCACCCGATTTGGCCGATGGTCTGAAGCGGTTGCACCATCGGGGTCCGGACGATATCGGCCAGGAGAGCTTCGTCCTGCCATACGGCAGCCTTTCCCTTGGACATACCCGCCTGTCCATCATCGACCTGACACAGGCCGGCCACCAACCCATGACCTCCCCGGACGGCCGCTACACCATAGTGTTCAACGGCGAGGTGTACAACTACAGGGAATTGCGCCGGGAGCTCGCCGCCTCAACCTTCAGGAGTGAGTCGGACACCGAGGTCCTGCTTGCCTGCTGGGCCGCCTGGGGTACTGACTGTCTGTCACGCTTGCGTGGCATGTTCGCGTTCGCCTTGCTAGACCACAGGGCACAGACTCTGACCTGCGTGCGCGACGGCTTTGGTATCAAGCCCCTGTTCTATTCACAGCGGGCCATGTCGTTCCATTTTGCCTCCGAGATTCCCGCCTTGTTGTCGTTGTTGCCGGAACGTCCACCCCTGAACCTGCAGCGCAGTTACGATTACCTGGTCTTCGGCCGTTATGATGAAAACGGTGACACATTCTTTGCTGGCCTCCGGCAGTTGCCGCCCGGCCACATGCTGACGGTCGATCTTGCCAGCCCGGGCAAGCCAAGCCTTGAGCGCTGGTGGTGGCCATCCATCCGGGAACGGCGGGAGATCGGTTTCGACCAGGCTGCCGTGGAACTGCGCGAGCGTTTCCTCGACAACATGCGCCTGCACCTGCGCAGTGATGTCCCGCTTGGCGCCGCGTTATCCGGTGGCCTGGACTCATCCGCGGTGGTGTGTGCCATGCGCCATGTCGAGCCTGATCTCCCCATCCACACCTTCACCTACGTCGCCAGCGGGTCCCCGCTGGATGAAGAAGCCTGGGCCGACAGGATCAACCGCCACGTCGGCGCCGTGCCCCACAAGGTCAGTGTGACCCCGGCGGAACTGGCGGACGACCTGGACGACATGCTGCGAACCCAAGGCGAGCCGTTCGGCAGCACCAGTATCTATGCCCAGTACCGGGTCTATCGGCTGGCGAGGGAGGCGGGTGTTACCGTTACTCTGGACGGGCAGGGTGCAGATGAGTTGTTCGCAGGCTACATAGGCTATCCCGGTCAGCGATTGCACAGCCTGCTGGATGATTGGCGACTGACCGAGGCCGTTCACTTCCTCTCCGGCTGGTCGCAGTGGCCGGGCCGTTCGGTCAGGCAGGCATTGCTCACCCTCGGCAGCGAGTATTGCTCTGATTCCGTGCGCGGCGGCATGCTGCGGCTGCTGGGCCGCACACCGGAGCCTGGCTGGCTGGATGTGGAGGCACTCCGCGCCCAAGGGGTGGCCTGCATTTGGCCCCTGCGCCGGGACCTGAACCAGGACCTTCGCGGACGGCGCCTGGCCAGCACGTTGCGCGACTGCCTCACACGTCATGGCCTGCCAGCTCTGCTGCGCCACGGCGACCGCAATTCCATGCGTTGGTCACTGGAAAGCCGGGTGCCGTTCCTCACCACGGACATGGCCGAGTTCGTCCTCGGCCTGCCCGAGCATTACCTGATTTCACCCGCAGGCGAGACAAAGCGCCTGTTTCGAGCGGCAATGCGAGGCATCGTCCCCGATGAAGTGCTGGATCGGCGGGACAAGGTGGGTTTTGCAACCCCCGAGCTGGAATGGTTCCGGGCACTGCGAACAAAACTGGCTGACTGGCTCGACGGTGCCGCGCAGCTTTCGTTTCTGAACGAGCAAGCTTGCCGAGACGAAGTGGGGGACATTATCGAGGGCAGGCGCCGCTTCTCCTGGCAGGCGTGGCGACTGATCAATTTCTGCCGCTGGATCCAGGTCGTCTAGGATGGGCCGGGGAATGACAGCCGCACGGCAACTCCCCCAGGGCGCCACACGATCTGGATTGAATCTGCACATCGTGCGCAATCCCGTCAGCCATGACTCCCGTGTCCTCAAGGAAACCGCAACCCTGAGGGACCTGGGCCTGTTCGCGGCGGTGGAGATCGCCGGGTTCCACGAACCGGGGTATGCCGAACATGAGGACCTGGATGGCAGGCATTTGTGGCGGGTTGTCCTGAACAGCCGCTCGCTGCCAAAAAACCTGCCCGGCCAGGCGGTCAAGTATGCCGAATGGCGCCGTCGCCTCCTTGTCCATTATCGCCACCGGCCGTTGAGCGTCATCCATTGTCACGATCTCGATCCGCTTCCCATCGCCGTGAGGCTAAAACGGTTGACCGGCGCCAAACTGGTCTACGATGCCCACGAATTGGAAACCGAGCAGACCGCCTCCTGGAGCCTGCGAAAGACGCTGATGCGCCGGACGGAGCGAATGTGCATGCCTTGGGTGGACACCATGATCACGGTCAGTCCCTCCATACAGGACTGGTACAACCGTGCCTATCCCGGCCTGGCCATCACGCTGGTGCGAAATGTTCCACAGCGTCCCGCAAAGGCCATTGTCCCGGTGGACTTGCGTCGTCGTCTCGGCGTCCCCGAGGATGCCCTTTTGTTTCTGTACCTTGGTGGTCTGGCCCCCGGCCGCGGCATTGAGAACATACTGGCAGCTTTCGCCTCGGTGCATGTCAACCATCACCTGCTGCTGCTGGGTAATGGCCCCTTGGCCAAAACGGTGGCAGATGCCTGCGCCCTCTGTTCCCGCCTCCACTATTTGCCAGCCGTGCCGCCCGACCAAGTTCTGGACTATGCCGCGGGGGCAGATATCGGCGTATCTCTGATTCAGGACACATGTCTGAGCTACCGGTATTGTCTGCCTAACAAGCTGTTCGAATCCGTGATCGCAGGTCTACCGGTGTTGGTGTCCGACCTGCCCGACCAGCGCCGATTTGTCGAGGAATACCGCGCTGGATGGGTATGTGAACCCGACATTCCGTCGATCATTGCGACCCTTTGCAATATAGACCGGGTCAATTGGCAGGCCATGCGCGTGGGCCTGGTCGAGCGTACCCGGGAACTGGGCTGGCACCTGGAGGCGGCCAAGCTCTCGGAGTTGTATCTGAACTTGCTGGCGGACGAGGCTGTGGATGGCAGGTCATGAACGCCACACCGAAACCGGCCATTAGTGTTGCCCACCTCACCTCGGTGCACCCACGCTATGACACGCGCATCTTCATCAAGCAGTGTCGCTCCCTTTCGGCACATGGCTATGACGTGACGCTTGTCGTGGCCGATGGCAAGGGGAAAGAAGTAAAAGACGGTATCAGCATCGTTGACGTCGGCAAGCCGTCAGGCAGGGCAGCGCGGATATTGGGAACGACACAGCGCGTGCTGAGGCAGGCCATCAACCTTGATGCCGACCTGTATCATTTGCATGATCCGGAGCTTATCCCTGCTGGAATGCGGCTCAAGCGGCTTGGTCGGAAGGTGGTGTTCGATTCCCATGAAGACGTTCCTCGGCAGATATTGGGCAAGCCATACCTGCCGTCCAGGGTGCGTTCCATGCTGTCCATGGTTGTGGACCGGTATGAGCGATACGCGTGCCCCCGCATGGATGGCATAGTCGCTGCGACGCCCTTTATCCGGGACAAATTCCTGGGCATGCATGCCAAGGCGGTGGACATCAACAATTTCCCCCGACTGGAAGAATTGGACATACAGATGCCCTGGCCGAGGAAACAGGCCGAGGTCTGCTACATAGGCGGACTCGGGGCAGTTCGGGGAATCAAGGAAATCGTACGGGCAGCAGCGTTGCTGCGCTCCGGGGCCAGAATCAGTCTTGCCGGGCGATTCAGCGAGGCTTACGTTGAAAAAGAGGTCAAGGCCTGGCCAGGCTGGGCGCGTGTCACGGAACTGGGGTTCTTGGATCGAGATGGCGTGAAAAATACTCTAGGGCGTTCCATGGCCGGGTTGGTCACCCTGCATCCCATTGTCAATTATCTTGATGCCCTGCCAGTAAAGATGTTCGAGTACATGGCCGCCGGCATCCCTGTCATTGCATCGGACTTTCCCCTTTGGCGCGAGATCGTGCTTGGCAATGATTGTGGGTTTTGTGTTGATCCCCTGGCTCCGGCGGCCATTGCCGAGGCCATCGACTATCTGGTGGAGCATCCCGATGAGGCGAGGCGTATGGGCCAGAATGGCCGTGCGGCGGTAATGGCGCGGTACAACTGGTCAAATGAAGAAAAAAAGCTGTTGGAATTTTATGCAAGTCTCGTTTGACCACAGGAGGCGGCAAACTCCATGAACCGTATGTCTTCCAGGGCCATTTGGGTTATGGCGGGGATATGAGGTCCGTCTGGATCATTAACCACTTTGCCCAGGAACCGGGCGGCCCTGGAGGGACCCGGCACTATGCCTTGGCCCGCCATCTGCGTGAATTTGGTTGGGAGGCGATGCTGATAGCCGGCAGCGCCGAGTTGAATACACACAGACAGCGCCTCCATTCCGGTGAATCCTTCCGGCTGGAACGATGTAGGGATGTCCCATTTTGCTGGTTGCGCGTGCCCGTACTTGAGGGGCATGGGGGACGTCTCTTGGCCATGCTGGTCTTTACCCTGCGAGTATTGAATACGCGCTGTCTTCACAACCTGCCTGCTCCCCAGGTTGTCATCGGCTCCAGTGTCCACCCCTTTGCCGCCTGGGCCGGACTGCGATTGGCAAGACGCCACAGGGTGCCCTTTGTCTTCGAGGTGCGTGACCTCTGGCCCCAGACCTTGGTGGATATGGGGGCGGCACGGGAAGGCAGCCTTGCGGTATGGACATTGCGCAAGCTTGAACGACATTTGTATCGGGCGGCCGCGCGCATTGTCGTCCTCATGCCCCGGGCGGATGAGTACATCTGCCGGTTGGGCATTCCGCGGGAAAAGATTGTCTGGATACCCAATGGCGTGGAGTTGAGCGGGGTTGACCCGGCTCCCAAGCGACCCGATGAGGATGGATTTACCCTGATGTATTTCGGCGCCCATGGCCGTGCCAACGGCTTGGACAACATCTTGGCGGCCATGGGGCGGGTGCGGGACATGCGTCCTGACTTGCACGTGCGTTTGCGCTTGATCGGAGATGGGCCGCTGAAGGCCGATTTGATTGAACAGGCAAAGCGGATGGGGCTGGACAACGTGGTTTTCGAACCGCCCGTGCCCAAGTCGGCCATACCTGCCTTGGCCGCGGAGGCCGATGCCTTCGTTGTCAATCTGGTCGATTCGCCCATTTACCGCTACGGCATCAGCCTGAACAAGCTGTTTGACTACCTGGCCGCCGGGCGTCCCATCGTTTTTGCCGGTGCTTCGGTGAACGACCCGGTGGCGGAGGCCCGAGCCGGCCTGAGCGTTCCGCCTGGTGATCCCGAGGCATTGGCGGGGGCCATCGTCCGGCTGGTCGCGCTGCCCGAGGCCGAACGGACGGAAATGGGTCGAAACGCCTTTGCCTATGTCAAGACGCATCACGATTTCCGCATCTTGGCCCGGCGGCTGGCCGGCTGCCTGGACGCGGTGGTGGCGGCACGGCTTGAGGGGCAGGGTGGGGTGGCATGAGCAAGCGCCTGCTGGATATCGCGGCCTCCTTGGTGGGCCTGATCCTGCTGGCGCCTATGCTGGTGGCGATTGCCTTGCTGGTCCGGTTCAATCTGGGCCGGCCGGTGCTGTTCCGCCAGGAGCGGCCGGGTTTGCATGGCCGGCTGTTTACCCTTTACAAGTTCCGTACCATGGGGGAGGGGCATGATGCGGAGGGCAGGGCATTGCCGGATGCTCAAAGGCTGTCCGGGTTTGGCCGCTTCCTGCGGGCCAGCAGCCTGGATGAGTTGCCGGAATTGTGGAATGTGCTGAAGGGCGACATGAGCCTGGTGGGGCCACGTCCATTGCTGCCGGAGTATTTGCCCCTCTACACGGCGGAACAGGCGCGCCGCCACGAGGTCCTGCCGGGGCTCACGGGCTGGGCCCAGGTGATGGGCCGCAACGCGCTGGGTTGGGAGGAGCGACTGGCCATGGATGTCTGGTATGTGGACCACCGTTCCCTGTGGCTGGACCTGCGCATTCTCTGGATGACCCTGGGGGCGGTATGCTCCGGCCGGGGAATCAACAGGGACGGCCACGCCACCATGCCGAAATTCACGGGGACGCGGAACACGGATTCATGACGGAGCGCATATTCATCTTCGGTGCCAGCGGCCACGGCAAGGTGGTGGCGGATGCGGCGCAGCGGCAGGGCTTCATGGTGGCGGGCTTCTTCGACGACGCACCGGCCCTTTGGGGCGACAGCATTCTGGGGGTTCCCGTGGAGGGGGGCCGGGAGTCATTGCCGGACTGGTGCCGCGAGCATGATGTCGGTGCCGGCGTCGTGGCCATCGGCGACAATGCCACCCGTCTCGCGATGGCCAGGATTCTCCAGGCACAAGGCCTGCGCATGGCGACGGTCGTGCACCCTGGCGCCATCGTCGCGGCCTCCGCCCGCATTGGCCAGGGCAGCGTGGTCATGGCGGGAGCCGTGGTGAATCCCGACTGCGTTATTGGCGAGCATTGCATCATCAATACCGGCGCCTGCGTGGACCACGACTGCCGTCTCGGCGACGCCGTGCATATCGCGCCGGGATGCCGGCTCTGCGGCGGGGTGTCGGTGGGCGCGGAGACCCTCGTCGGCGCGGGAGCCACGGTAATCCCGGGGATCGCCATCGGTGCCCACGCCATTGTAGGGGCCGGCACCACCGTGATCCGCGAAGTGCCTGACCGAGTCAAAGTAGTGGGTTGCCCCGGTCGGGTGTTGCCATGACGGCCCCGAGGTCCGGAGGCGTCCTGGCGATGGAGGGTGGAGCCCCTCTCCGGTCAATGCCTTTTCCACCCTGGCCCCACTATGCGCCAGACGAGATGGAGGCCGTGGCCGCCGTGCTGGCCTCGGGTCGGGTCAACTACTGGACCGGCGAAGAAGGCCGGCAATTCGAAACGGAGTTTGCCGCCCATGCGGGCACGCAACATGCCGTGGCGGTGATGAATGGCAGCGTTGCCCTGGAACTGGCACTGCGCGCGCTTGGGATCGGGCCGGGGGACGAAGTTGTGGTGCCCCCCCGCAGCTTCATCGCCTCGGCCAGCTCGGTGGTGCTGGTGGGCGCCAAACCGGTGTTCGCCGATGTGGATCCCGCAAGTGGCAACCTTACCGCCGCGAGCATCGCGGCTGTGCTCAGCCCACGCACATGCGCGGTGATTGTTGTGCATCTTGGGGGATGGCCATGCGACATGGACGGCATCATGGAGCTGGCCCGGGCCCGGGGCCTGCGGCTCATCGAGGATTGCGCCCAGGCTCACGGCGCCACCTACAAGGGTAGGCAAGTTGGCGGTTTCGGCGATGCGGCGGCCTTCTCCTTTTGCCAGGACAAGATACTGTCCACGGGCGGGGAGGGAGGCATGCTGGTCTGCAACGATGCGGAGGTCTGGCGGCGGGCCTGGTCCTATAAGGATCACGGCAAGAGCTGGGAGGCCGTCTATCGGCGCCAGCACCCCGCAGGGTTCCGCTGGCTGCATGAGTCTTTCGGCAGCAATTGGCGCATGACGGAAATGCAGGCGGCCATAGGACGGCGGCAATTGATAAAGCTGCCCGCCTGGGTGGCGCAGCGCCGGCTAAACGCTCAGTCGCTGGAGGCAGGTCTTAAAGACGTGGTGGGGCTGAAGGCACCGCCAGTTCCGGGCCATATCGGCCATGCGCGCTACCGATATTATGTTTCGCTGTTGCCCCAGCGGCTGGCCCCGGGGTGGAACCAGGCTCGCATCATCGAGGCCGTGCAGGCGGAAGGCGTGCCGTGTGCCGCTGGTTCCTGCGCGGAGATATACCGGGAAAAGGCCTTTACCGATGCTGGTCTGGCACCACCGGCCCCGCTGCCGGCAGCCCAGCACCTGGGCGGCACGAGCCTGTGTTTCCTGACCCACCCGACGCTGGATGACCAGGCCATTCAGGATACGGTCGCCGCGGTCGGCAAGGTGATGGAGGTGGCGGCCCGCCATGAAGCCTAACCCACGAAGCGTGCTGGTCGTCGTCCACGATCTGGTGGCCGCGGTGGTGGCCTGGATGGGGGCTTACCTGCTGCGCTTCAACCTGGATGTGCCTCTGGAATTCCTGGACGCGGCCTTTTCCACGCTCCTGTGGGTGGTTCCATTGCAGGCTCTGCTGTTCTGGCGTTTTGGCCTCTATCGCGGCATCTGGCGCTTTGCCAGCCTCCCGGACCTCAAGCGCATAATCAAGGCCGTCAGCATGGCGGCCCTGATGACCCCAGCGGTGATCATCACTTTCAGGATCGAGGCCGTGGTGCCCCGCACGGTCCTAATCCTGGACCCCATCCTGCTGCTGTTCATCGTTGGTGGCAGCCGCCTGCTGTATCGTGCCTGGCGGGAGCGCCGTCTGCTCAACGTGGCCCTTGATGCACGGCCGGTGCTGGTGGTGGGGGCAGGGCGAGCGGCGGACGCCCTGATTCGGGACCTTCAGCAGGAATCCGGCCAGTGGCGTGTGGTGGGTGTACTGGACGATGCCGAGGAGCACAAGGGGCGCCATCTTCAGGGTGTGCCGGTTCTGGGGCCGCTTTCCGAACTGGCCCGGTGGGTGGAAAGGATGGGGGTGGAGGAGGTCATCCTGGCCCTGCCTTCCGCGCCGCCGGCGGTGCGGCGGCTGGTCACCGAAACCTGTGCGCGCTCCGGCGTGCCTCTGCTCACGGTGCCTTCCCTGGACGACATCATGCATGGGCGCGTGGCTGTTTCCGCCCTGCGGGCCATCGAACTGGAGGATTTGCTGGGGCGCAGTCCCGTCAGCCTGGACGATGCTGGCTTGAAAGGCTTCCTGAGCGGGATGTGCGTGATGGTGACCGGGGCGGGGGGGTCGATCGGCGCCGAGCTTTGCCGCCAGATTGCGCGTTACAGCCCCTCTACCCTGGTCATGCTGGAAGAGAACGAGTTCGCCTTGTACCGCATGGAACAGGAATTCGCCGAGCGTTTCCCCGACATCCGGGTGGCCAGCATGATCGGAGACGTCAAGGACGCGGCCCGCGTGAGCGGCGTGCTGTGCGCCTTCAAGCCCCGGGTGGTGTTCCACGCGGCGGCTTACAAGCATGTGCCCCTCATGGAGCGGGGCAATGCCTACGAGGCGGTGCGCAACAACGTCCTCGGCACCTGGGTGTGCGCCGAGGCCGCCCTGGCCCAGGGGGTGGAGAAGTTCGTGCTGGTTTCCACCGACAAGGCCGTGAATCCCACCAATGTCATGGGGGCATCCAAGCGCATGGCGGAGATGGTCTGCCAGTGGCTCCAGGCCAGGCATGCCACGCGCTTCATCGCCGTGCGCTTCGGCAACGTGCTGGGCAGTTCCGGCAGCGTGGTGCCCAAGTTCCAGGCCCAGATCGCCGCCGGCGGGCCGGTGACGGTGACCCATCCCGACATCACCCGCTACTTCATGACCATCCCAGAGGCAGCCCAGTTGGTCCTCCAGGCGGGGCTCATGGGCCAGGGGGGGGAGCTCTATGTGCTGGATATGGGGGAACCGGTGCGGATTGCCGATCTGGCCAGGTTGATGGTGAGGCTGGCCGGCAAGACCGAGGAAGAGGTGGAGATCGCCTTTACGGGCCTGCGGCCCGGTGAAAAGCTTTACGAGGAGTTGCTGGCCGACGAGGAGGCCACGCTCCCCACGCCCCATCCCAAGCTGCGAGTCGCCAGGTTGCGGGAAGTGGATGCGGCTTGTCTGATGGAAACGCTGGACTGGCTTCAATCCAGAGCATGGGTGGAGGATGGCGAGGTCCGTGCGCAGCTTGGCAAGTGCGTGCCGGAATACCACTGTCCGGATCAGATCTGACGGCCGCCCCCCTCCGCCTGCCAGCGGAGCCAGACGCGTAATCTCCGGAAATCCTGCGCCTCAATGCTGTCTGCCAGGATAAGCAGGGTGTTCCTGCGGCCGCCGACAGGATCATGCATGGACGCCAAAGTCAGACCTGGCAGGACCACCAGCGGTGGCACGATTTGCACCTCACACCAGCCGGCCTCCGTGCCCCGCATCAGTTTCCTGTCGCGCTCGCACCTCAGCCGCGTCTGGGGGCGTGGTCGGGTGCAATGCCAGGCGCTTAGACCCAAGGCCAGGAAGCCCGCGGCCTGCCCTATCGGCGCCAGTGCCGATAGGGCGAGGGCGCCCCCAGCCAACAGGTACAGCGTGATGACCGCCCGGCGGAGAATCCGGGAGGGGCCGATGGCGACCACAAGGGGAAGGGGAAACATGGCTCAGGGTTGCAGCCCCGCCTGCTCCAGCAAGTCGCGCACGTACTTGGCCGGGATGGCGTAGGTGATGCCGGACGGGTCCTTGAGGGCATTCTCCTTGGCCCCTTTCACGAAGACGGCGTTGATGACGCCGATCACTTCGCCGGTTTCTCCATCATAGAGCGGGCTGCCGCTGTTGCCCGGGTAGGCCACGGCGTCCAGCTGGAACATGAGGAAGGGGTCGGCGGCCCGCTTGATGAGTTTGGAGGTGAGGCCCCTGGCGGTGGCGGGCGGGCTGTAGATAGGGGCGATGGCGGCCAGGCCGGCCCGATGGGTGGCGGGGTAGAGGCCCAGCGCGGCACCGACGGGATAGCCGGTGAAGAAGTAGGTTTCCCCCTCCCGTGCGTCCTTGAAGCGGCCCAGGCGCAGGGCGGGCAAGGGCGTGCCTTCCAGCTTCAGCAGGGTCAGGTCATGTTCCTTGTCGCTGGCGATCTGTTCAACCTTGCGGGCCTTGACGGCATCGCCATCCCGCAGGAAGACCGCCAGGGCTTCCCCTTTTTCCGCTTCCAGGATGGCGGGGATGGAATGGGCGTTGGTGATGATGTGCAGGCCATCCGCCACGGCGAAGCCGGTCGCCAGCAGCTTGATGCGGGGGGACGCCAGGGGATGGACCGTGCCGACGCCCACGATGGCGGGCTTGATGCGGGGCAGCAGTTCGACGATGTCCGCCCGGGCCAAAGGCGCACTCAATAAAACGCAGAGCAATGCCGTTATGAGGCGGGCCAGGGTCGGGACAGGCATGGATTCCATCTTGTCGGAGGGGCGTCCCATCATGCCACGGGCCATACACCGTTAAAATGCCTCGGTAAAATTCATCCGCTTAACTTTCATTTTCTTGAGGGAGTCGTCATGACCACTGTTGCTGTCGTCGGGCTGGGCTATGTGGGCCTGCCCCTGGCCGTGGAGTTCGGCAAGAAGTTCGAAACCATCGGCTATGACCTGTCGGAAGCCAAGATCGCCCACTACAAGAACTACTGCGATCCCACCGGCGAGGTCAGCACGGCGGACCTGAAGGCGGCCACCAGGCTCACGGTCAGCACGGACCCTGCCTCCATCGGCAAGGCCGATGTGATCATCGTGGCCGTGCCCACGCCCGTGGACGAAGCGCATATTCCCGACTTTTCCCCCCTGGTGGGCTCTTCCACCACCGTGGGCAAGCATATGAAGAAGGGCGCCATCGTGGTGTACGAGTCCACGGTGTACCCGGGCGCCACGGAGGAGGTCTGCATTCCGCTGCTGGAGAAGCATTCCGGCATGAAGTGGATGCGGGACTTCCACGTGGGTTACTCCCCCGAACGGGTGAACCCGGGCGACAAGGAGCGGACCATCACCAAGATCGTCAAGGTGGTGTCCGGCGACGACGCGGCCACTCTCAAGACCGTGGGCGATCTGTACGAATCCGTCATCACCGCCGGCGTGCATCGGGCCAGCTCCATCAAGGTGGCCGAGGCCGCCAAGGTCATCGAGAACACCCAGCGGGACCTGAACATCGCCCTGATGAACGAGCTGGCCCTGATATTCGACCGCATCGGCATCGACACCCTGGAAGTGCTCCAGGCCGCCGGCACCAAATGGAACTTCCTGCCCTTCCGCCCCGGCCTGGTGGGCGGCCACTGCATCGGCGTGGATCCCTACTACCTCACCCACAAGGCCGAGTCCCTGGGCTACCACCCCCAGGTCATCCTGGCGGGCCGGCGCATCAATGACGGCATGGCGGCCTGGGTGGCCCAGCAGACCGTCAAGGGCATGATCAGCAACGGCAGCGCCGTGAAGGGCGCCAAGGTCATCGTCCTGGGCCTCACCTTCAAGGAAGACTGCCCCGACCTGCGCAACTCCAAGGTGGCGGACCTGGTGAAGGAGCTGCAATCCTTCGGCTGCGACGTGGCGGTCCACGATCCCATCGCCGAGAACCACGAAGCGGAACACGAATACGGCATCAGCCTCACCCCCTGGGACAAGCTGCCCGCCCAGGCGGACGCCATCGTCGCCGCCGTGTCCCACATGCAGTACAAGGCCATGCCCATCGACGACATCCTGGGCAGGCTCAAGAAGGGCGGCATGTTCACCGACGTGAAGTCCGCCTACGACCCGGCGGCGGTCCGCGCCGCCGGCGCCACCCTCTGGCGCCTGTAATCCTCCACCACGCGTCATTCCGGCCCAGCCCGGAATGACGGTCTAGCGAATCGCCTCCATGAGCGCCTATACAGACCTCCTCGCCCGCCTGCCCGATGTGCCCAGGACCTGGCTCATCACCGGCGTGGCCGGCTTCATCGGCTGCAACCTGCTGGAGACGCTGCTCAAGCTGGACCAGCGCGTGGTGGGCCTGGACAACTTCGCCACCGGCCATCGCCACAACCTGGACCAGATCCGCGCGGCGGTGACGCCCGAGCAGTGGGCCCGCTTCCGCTTCATCGAGGGCGATATCCGCAACCTGGAGGATTGCCGCCAGGCCTGCAACCGGGTGGACTACGTGCTGCACCAGGCGGCCCTGGGCTCCGTGCCCCGCTCCCTGGAAGACCCCATCACCACCAACACCGCCAACATAGACGGCTTCCTCAACATGCTGGTGGCCGCCCGGGACGCCCAGGTGGTCCGCTTCGTCTACGCGGCGTCCTCCTCCACCTATGGCGACCATCCGGGCCTGCCCAAGGTGGAGGATCGCATCGGCAAGCCCCTGTCGCCCTATGCGGTGACCAAGCTGGTGAACGAGCAGTACGCCGACGTGTTCGCTCGCGCCTACGGCTTCAAGACCATCGGCCT
>CAZREY010000014.1:9474-17286 GCA_964599015.1 uncultured Thiobacillus sp. | reverse complement strand
GCGAGCCCGGCACCTTCAAGGACCGGGTGTTGCTCTCCAGCTACGCCGACCTGGTGTTCGAGGGCATGACCGTGGCGGCCTACGCCATCGGCGCCCGCCAGGGCTTCCTCTACCTGCGGGGCGAATACCGCTACCTGCTGGAACCCCTCAACGCCATGCTGGCCCGGCGCCGGGCGGAAAACCTGCTGGGGGCCGCCATCCTGGGCCAGGCGGGCTTCGACTTCGACATCCAGATCCATCTGGGGGCAGGCGCCTACATCTGCGGCGAGGAATCCGCCCTCATCGAATCCCTGGAAGGCAAGCGCGGCATCCCCCGCAACCGCCCCCCCTACCCGGTGACGAACGGCTACCTGCAGCGGCCCACGGTGGTGAACAACGTGGAGACCTTCTGCGCCGCGGCCCTCATCGCCCTGCACGGCGGCGACTGGTATCGCGCCATCGGCACCGCCAAGTCCGCCGGCACCAAGCTGCTGTCCGTGTCCGGCGATTGCGCCCGGCCGGGCATCTACGAATACCCCTTCGGCACCTCGGTGCGCCAGGTGCTGGCCGACTGCGGCGCGGAAAATACCCAGGCGGTGCAGATCAGCGGCCCTTCCGGCGTGTGTATCGACGCGTCCGAATTCGACCGCCGCATCGCCTTCGAGGACCTGCCCACCGCCGGCGCCTTCACCGTGTTCAACGAAAGCCGCGACATGTTCGAGGTGGCGCGCAACTACACCCACTTCTTCGCCCACGAGAGCTGCGGCTTCTGCACCCCCTGCCGGGTGGGCACGGCCATGCTCCGGAACACCATGGACAAGATCGCCGCCGGCCACGGCACCAATTTCGACCTGGCGGAGATCGAGAAACTGGACAGGGTCCTGCAGATGAGCGCCCACTGCGGCCTGGGCCACACCGCCTGCAACCCCACCCTGGACACCATCAAACGATTCAGACCCGCCTACGAGCGACGCCTGAAGTCCCTGGACTTCGAGCCCGCCTTCGACCTGGACGGTGCCCTGGCCCAGGCAAGGCGGATGACGGGCCGGGACGACGCGGCCGCCCACCTGGAGACCGAGCCATGACGGACACCTTCCTCCTGGACGGCCAGGAAGTACCCTTCGCGCCGGGCCAGACCGTGGTGCAGGCCGCCCTGGCGGCTGGGCGCTACATCCCCCACCTGTGCTACCACCCGGAGTTCCGCCCCCATGGCAGCTGCAAGGTATGCACCGTCAAGGCCAATGGCCGCAATGCCACGGGCTGCACCCTGCCGGCCCAGGCGGGCCTGGTGGTGGAGAGCGAGACGGAAGAATTGCGTGCCCTGCGCAAGACCCTGGTGCAGATGCTGTTCGCCGAGGGCAACCACTTCTGCCCCTCCTGCGAGAAGAGCGGCAACTGCGTGCTCCAGGCCCTGGGCTACGACCTGGGGGTGATGACCGCCGGCTTCCGCCACTTCTTCCCCGACCGGCCCATGGACGCCTCCCACCCGGACATCCTGCTGGACGCCAACCGCTGCATCCTGTGCGAATTGTGCATGCGGGCCTCCCGGGAGGTGGACGGCAAGGACATATTCGCCTTCTCCGGTCGGGGCATCGACAAACGCCTCATCGTCAACGCCCCTTCCGGCCGCCTGGGGGACACCAACGCGGCCGCCGGGGACAAGGCCATGGAGGTGTGCCCCGTGGGCGCCATCATCAAGAAGGGGGTGGGCTTCGCCGTGCCCATCGGCGAGCGCCGCTACGACAAGATCCCCATCAGCGAACAGGCCCTGGCGGACGCCCCCCGGCCCCCCGCTGGCAATGGAGGTGGTGCGTGAACGCCCCCGCCAAACCCAAGGTCAGGCTGGCCACGGCCTCCCTGGCGGGCTGCTTCGGCTGCCACATGTCCTTCCTGGACATCGACGAGCGTCTGTTCCCCCTGCTGGATCTGGTGGAGTTCGACCGCACCCCCCTCACCGACATCAAGCACTGCGGCCCCTGCGACATCGGCATCGTGGAAGGGGGCGTGAGCAATGCCGAAAACGTGGAAGTGCTGCGGGAGTTCCGCAAGCAGTGCAAGATCCTCATCGCCCTGGGGGCCTGCGCCGTCACCGGCGGCCTGCCGGCCCAGCGCAACCACCTGGACCTGGGGTCCTGCCTGTCCGAGGTGTACCTGACGGGCCAGGGCATGGCGCACGGCCTCATCCCCAACGACCCGGAACTGCCCCTGCCCCTGGACAAGGTCCACCCCCTGCACGAGGTGGTGAAGGTGGATTACTTCATCCCAGGCTGTCCCCCCTCCGCCGAGGCCATCTGGTCCTTCCTGGTGCAGCTGCTGGAAGGCCGGGAGCCCGCCCTGGGCCACGGCCTGATTTCCTACGATTGACGCAAACCCCCATGCCATGACACGTCCGCTTGAAACCGCCCAACACCCCGAGGCCCTCCGGCGGGTGGCCATCGAGCCCCTGACCCGGGTGGAAGGCCACGGCAAGGTGACCCTGCTGCTGGACGAGGACAACCACGTGCACCAGGCCCGGCTGCACATCGTGGAATTCCGGGGCTTCGAGAAGTTCGTCCAGGGCCGGCCCTTCTGGGAAATCCCCGTCATGGTGCAGCGCCTGTGCGGCATCTGCCCCGTGAGCCACCATCTGGCGGCGGCCAAGGCCATGGACCAGGTGGTGGGGGCAAAGCATCTGACGCCCACGGCGGAGAAACTGCGCCGCCTCATGCATTACGGCCAGATCCTGCAATCCCATGCCCTGCATTTCTTCCACCTGTCCTCGCCGGACCTGCTGTTCGGCTTCGATTCCGATGTGGCCCGCCGCAACATCGTGGGCGTGGCCCGGGCCCATCCGGAGGTGGCCCGCAAGGGCGTGCTGCTGCGCAAGTTCGGCCAGGAGGTGATCCGTGTCACCGCCGGCAAGCGGGTCCACGGCACCAGCGCCGTGCCCGGCGGCGTGAACAAGAACCTCAGCGTCGAGGAGCGGGACTATCTGCTCAAGGACGCCTACCAGGTCATCGCCTGGAGCCGGGAGGCCGTGGCCCTGGCACGGCAGCTGTTCGAGCAGAACCTGGCCCTGTATGAAGGCTTCGGCAGCTTCCCGTCCCACAGCCTGGGGCTGATCCGGGCCGACGGCGCCATGGACCTGTACCACGGCGGCCTGCGGGCCCGGCGCATGGATGGTGGCGCCCTGTTCGACCACGCGGACACGGACCGCTACTGGGAACACATCTATGAGGAGGTGAAGGCCTGGTCCTACATGAAGTTCCCCTACTTCCGGGAACTGGGGCCCGAAGCGGGCTGGTACCGGGTGGGCCCCCTCTCCCGGGTGACGATGTGCGACTTCATTTCCACACCCTTCGCCGACCACGAGCGCCGTGACTTCCTGGCTTTCGACGACGGCAAGGCGGCCCGCTCCACCCTGGGCACCCACTGGGCCCGCATGATCGAGATGCTCCACGCCGCCGAGACCATCAAGGACCTGCTCCATGACGACGACCTGCTGGGTCCGGACCTGCTGGTCCTGGGCGAGCGCCAGCGCACCGGCGTGGGCGTCATCGAGGCTCCCCGGGGCACACTCATCCACCACTACGAGGTGAACGAGGAGGACCTGGTGGAACGCTGCAACCTCATCGTCTCCACCACCCACAACAACCAGGCCATGAACGAGTCCATCCGCGTGGTGGCGCGCCAGCACCTGGACGGCCGCCAGCTCACGGAAGGCCTGCTCAACCACATCGAGGTGGCCATCCGCGCCTTCGACCCCTGCCTGTCCTGCGCCACCCACGCCCTGGGACAGATGCCCTTGCAGGTGGAACTGGTGGACGCCTCCGGCCAGGTCCTCCACACCCTGGCCACCACCGGCCGGTGACGGCGCCCATCCTCATCATCGGCATCGGCAATCCCAGCCGGGGGGACGACGCCCTTGGGCCTTTGTGCATCGAACGCCTGGAAGCCCTGGACCTGCCGGAGGTGGAGTTGCTCACCGACTTCCAGCTCCAGGTGGAATTCGCCCTGGACCTGGAAGGGAGGCGGGAAGTGGTGTTCGTGGACGCGGCCGCGAGCGGGCCCGAACCCTACGAATTCCGCCCCGTGGGCCCGGCGGCGGGCATGAGCCACACCAGCCATGCGATCTCACCCGAGGCGGTGCTGGCGGCCTGTGGGCGGGTGGGCGTGGCGCCGCCACACTCAGCCCACGTGCTGGCCATCCGGGGCCAGGCCTTCCAGTTGGGGGAGGGGCTCAGCCCGGCCGCCGCCCGCAACCTGGAGGCGGCCCTGGACTTCCTGAAGCGCCGGTACAGTCCCTAGCGGCCGGGCCGGTCCCGCCGGTTGGAACCCGCCACCAGCCGGAAGGCATAGAAGCGGCACTCCAGGGGGCCGTTGAACAGGGGCGTGCGGCGGCTGGCGGACAGGCCCACGTGCTTGGGGAATTCCGGGTCGGCGGTGATGAAGTGGGCGGACCAGCCGGGATACTTCTTCTTCAGGGTGTCGCCCATGGCCGTGTAGAAGGCGGCCGGGGTTGCGTAAGACTCCTCCAGGGACAGGCGCACGCCGTAGGGCGGGTTGCTGACGATGACGCCGGGCTCCGTGGGCGGCGCGTCCACCTCCAGGAAGTCCGCCTCCAGCAGCTGCACCCAGTCCAGCAGGCCCGCCGCCTTCAGGTTGAGGCCCGCGGCTCGCACCATGGCCGGGTCGTTGTCCGTACCGAAGATGGGCAGGGGTTCCGGGTCGTGGGCGGCGGCCTCGGCGTCCTTGCGCAGGCGCTGCCACTCGATGTGCTCGAAACCCTTCAGGTGCTCGAAGGCGAAGTGGCGCTTCAGGCCCGGGGCCCGGTTCAGCCACATCATGGCCGCCTCGATGAGCAGGGTGCCGCCCCCCATCATGGGGTCGAAGAAGGGCGTGCCGGGGCGCCACCCCGCCAGGCGCAGCAGGCCCGCCGCCAGGTTCTCGTTCAGGGGCGCGGCGGCGGGCTCCACCCGGAAGCCGCGCCGGTTGAGGGGTTCGCCGGACAGGTCGATGTACAGGCTGTAGCGGTCCTCGGTGAGGTAGAGCACCAGGGGCACCTCGGGGCTGCGGGTGTCCACGCTGGGCCGTTCCCCCACTTCGGCGCGGAAACGGTCGCACACCGCGTCCTTCACCTTCAGGGCGACGAAGTTCAGGCTCTTCAGGGGGCTGTTTCGGGCCACGGAGTGGACGGCGATGGTGCGTGACACGTCGAACAGCTCGGGCCAGTCCACCTTCAGGGCCCCGTCGTAGAGGTCCGATTCCAGGTGGTAGCGGCCTTCTCCCACCCGCCACAGCACCCTCACCGCCAGGCGGCTCCAGAGGTTCACCTTCCATGCTTCCGGCAGGGTGCCCTTGAAGGCGGCGCCGCCGGGGGCGGGGCGGGCATCGGCGATGCCCATCTCCGCCAGTTCGTTCACCAGCTCCGCCTCCAGGCCCCGGGGGCAGGGCACGAAGAAGGCATGGGTGGCGGCCTGTTCCGGAGCGGGGCGGGGCCGGCGGCGGGGGGCGTCGCCTTCCCGGTGCGGCCGCCCGGGGGATTCACGCCGTTCCTGGGGGTGCCGGCCACCGCCGTCATGCCGGCGCATGCCGGAATCAGGAGGGGTGTCCCTGGATACCGGCCTGCGCCGGGGTGCCCCCTCATCCTTCGCAGCCTGGTGGGGCTTGTCCTCCGGCCTGGCCCGGCGTTCCTCCTGGGCGGCCTTGGTGCGGGGCTTTGCGGCACCCGCCAGGTGACGGCCCCGTACGGGGGGCCGGGATTTTTCCGCTTGCGCGGGTGCCTTGGCTTCGGGTTTGATGCCAAGGGTCTTGCGTTGTTTGGGTTTGTCCGATGCCGACAAGTGCGTTCCTCAAGAAATTCATTCCCAGCCCGGTGACCCTGCTGCTGCTGGGGCTCATCGCCTACCTCTGGTTCCGTCCCCCCGCCTGGGTGAGCGACCTGGACCGGCCCGCCCCCGATGTGCCGGATCTGGCGGCCCTGCGGGGCCAGGTGGTGCTGGTGAACTTCTGGGCCACCTGGTGCCCCTACTGCCGGCATGAGATGCCCGCCATGGAGGACTACTACCGCGCCCACAAGGACCGGGGTTTCACGATTGTCGCCTACAGCACCGATAAAACCCAGCAGGAGGTGGACGCCTTCATGGCCAAGGAGGGGTACACCTTCCCCGCGCCCCTGGCCCCGCCCGGCGTGGCTGAGGCCTTCGGCGGCGTGGACCGGCTGCCCACCTCCTTCATCATCGACCGCCAGGGCCGCATCCGCCACAAGGTCAGCGGCCAGCTCCACGCCGGCCGGCTGGAGGACCTGGTCGGCCCTTTGCTTGCCGGGCGCTGATGCGACCCCCGGGAATCCACGCCGCGGATTCCATCCCCCGAGGGGAGCAAGAAAACGCGCCTGAGGCGCGTTTCGGGGAACGGCCAAATTCGGAGCGGCCCGTCATTTCTTGAGCAGCTTGTCCATCTCCCGCCGGTAGTAGACGAAGTCCATCTCGGGGCAGGGGCCGCCCAGGCGGGTGGCCACGGCGGACACCTGGCCGCGATGGTGGGCGTAGTGGGTGAACAGATGGGTGAGGGCGTCCCGCACCCACATCTCCCGCCCCTTGCCGTCGCTGCCGCTGAAGCTGAACGACTGGCCGAAGAATTCGTCCGGCCGGGCCGCCAGCCAGTCCTGCAGGTGCCGCACCTCCTTGCGCAAGGCGATCTTCAGTTCGCGCCAGTCCGGGTGGTTGATGACCTTGTAATCGGGCGAGAAGGTCTCCCCTTTCAGCCGCGCCAGCCAGGCCTGGCTCACCACCAGCATGTGGTCCACGGTGTGGTGGATGCTGTGGAAGAACAGGCCCTGGTCGCTGGCGATCACCTCGGGTTGCAGGTGGTCCAGGGCGGTGAACAGGGCCTCGTTGGCCCAGTGCTGGTAATCGGCCTGGATGACGAAATAGCTCTTCCACGTATACATGTGCCTTCTCCTGTTGTTCTTGGTTTTTACTCCACCACGTCGACCCGGGGGGCCGGCGCTTCCCAAGTCAGTCGCCGGTGCAGGGCGTGGGTGACGGAGATTGTGCCATCCGCCGCCACGAACAGGGCCTGGTTGATGCCCATCTTTGTTGCAAGGCGTCGCCAGTCCGCCGGGCCGGCGATGAACAGGGGCTTGCTGGCCACGTCCGACAGGGTGCCCGCGTGGGGTCCCCCGGCGATGACCGTCACCGCCCGGGCCCGGTCCGCCGGCCAGCCGGTGCGGGGGTCGATGAGGTGGCAATAACGCTTTTTACCCCCACCCTTGCCGTCCACTTCGAAGAAGCGCTGGTAGTCGCCGGAGGTGCCGATGGCCTCGCCGTCGCGCAGCTCCAGCACCGCCAGGGCGCCGGCCTTGCGCGGGTGCTGGATGCCCACCTTCCAGGGCGTGCCGCCCTTGTCCCCCAGGGCCATCACGTTGCCGCCGATGTTGATGAGGGCGTTCTTCACGCCCTGGCTCTTCAGATAGTCCGCCGCCAGGTCCAGGGCGTAGCCCTTGGCGTAGCCCCCCAGGTCGATGCGCACCGCCGGGTTGGTGCCGGTGAGGGTCAGGCCCTCCAGGACCAGGTCCGTCATGCGTGGATTCGCCTTCACCAGCTTGTCGATGGCCGCCGGGTCCGGCAGGTGGGCTTCGAAGGTGTCGGAATGGAAGCCCCACAGGCGCACCAGGTTGCCGATGGCCGGGTTGAACAGGCCTTCCGACAGCTCGGACAGGCGGGCGGCGTCCTGGAAGATGGGCAGGACGCCCGGCGGCATGGAGGCCCGGGCCGGCTTGTCCGGCGAGGCCAGGGCCAGGATGCGGTTGATGCGTTCCAGGGTGCCCGGCTCCCAGGGGTGCAGGGTGCG
>CAZREY010000014.1:8128-9464 GCA_964599015.1 uncultured Thiobacillus sp. | reverse complement strand
CCCGCCGGGCCGTGGCCTCCTCCTCCCCGTAGACCGTGATCTCCACCAGGGTGCCGAACACGTAGGACTGCTGCTTGTGGATCTTGGGGCCGCAACCAACCAGCCCGGCCAGCAACACGCCAAGAAGCAATACCCGGATCAGGCGCATCGGGCTTCCAGAGCATCCATGAAGAGGGCCGCCACGTCGCAGCCCGTCTGCTGGGTGATCTCCTGGAAACAGGTGGGGCTGGTGACGTTCACCTCGGTGAGGTGGTCGCCGATCACGTCCAGGCCCGCCAGCAGGATGCCCGCCGCCTTCAGGGTGGGGCCCAGGGCGGTGGCGATTTCCCGGTCCCGGTCCGTCAGGGGGCGGGCCACGCCGGTGCCCCCCGCTGCCAGGTTGCCCCGGGTCTCGCCCTCGGCAGGAATGCGCGCCAGGCAATAGGGTACGGCCTCGCCGTCGATGACCAGCACCCGCTTGTCGCCCTCCACGATCTGGGGCAGGTAGCGCTGGGCCATGACGGTTTCCCGGCCGTATTGGGTGACGGTCTCCAGGATGGCCCCCAGGTTGGGGTCCCCGGGGCGCAGGCGGAAGATGCCGGCGCCCCCCATGGCGTTCAGGGGCTTCACCACGATGTCGCCCTGTTGCGCCAGGAAGGCGCGGATGAGGGCGCCATCGCCGCTCACCAGGGTGGGGGCGATGAAATCCGGGAAGCGGGCGATGGCCAGCTTCTCGTTCCAGTCTCGCAGGGCCCGGGGCCGGTTGAACACCCGGGCCCCCTGGCGTTCCGCCATCTCCAGGAGCCAGGTGGCGGTGAGGTAGCCCTGGTCGAAGGGCGGGTCCTTGCGCATGAGCACGGCGTCGAAGTCCGCAAGATCGTGCCAGGCGTATTCGTCCGCCTCGTACCAGGGCTCGGCGCCGGTCATGCGGATGTGCCGGCAGCGGCCCATCACCCGGCCGTCCCGCCAGGCCAGGTCCTCCGCCACCATGGCGTACAGGACATGGCCGCGCCGGGCCGCCTCCCGCATCATGGCGTAGGTGGTGTCCTTGTAGGTCTTGAACTGGACCAGGGGGTCGGCCACGAAAAGGAGCTTCATGGGCTGTTCATGCCCTTTCCGGCGCGGTGCGCTCCAGTTCGATGGCCGAGGCCAGGGCCGCCAGGCGGGCGATGACGCCGTAGGTGTAGAAGCGGTTCACCGGGGCGTCGGGGCGGGCGCCGCAGTCGCAGAAGCTGCCGGTGAGGTCGAAGGCCAGGGGCACGAAGTGCATGCCCGGGGCGTTCAGGTTCTCGTCCGCGCCCCGGCCCGTGTGCACCCGGTAGAAGCCCCCCACCACGAAGTGGTCGACCATGTACAC